>PGXI01000018.1 GCA_002839125.1 Tenericutes bacterium HGW-Tenericutes-5 | reverse complement strand
GATATTTCCTCAAAAAAACTGCACTGTATTTTAAAGGCGATGAAATGTTCTTAGAAGCTTTTAAACAAACATCTTCAAAAAAAGATCGTCAAGAAAGCATTACCGTAAAATACGGAAGAGATTTTTCCATAACCTTAAACTATCTCGATAAAGGCGGTTTAGTATACATTTTTGAATCCTTCTTGATGGACACTAAATATGCTTTCTCAATCGTAAATATCCCAGAAGTTATCGAGAAAATTAATAAACGAGTAAAAGGAGAATAAACTATGTCTACACCACACATAAGCGCTAATAAGAATGAAATCGCAAAAGTCGTTTTAATGCCAGGAGATCCGTTAAGAGCTAAATATATAGCGGAAACCTTTCTAGATAACGTAACAATGTTTAACTCAGTCAGAAATATGTTCGGTTACACGGGATATTATAAAGGAAGAAAAATTTCTGTAATGGGTAGTGGAATGGGTATGCCTTCAATCGGTATTTATTCATATGAACTATATAAGTTCTTTGACGTTGAAAACATCATTAGAATTGGTTCATGTGGAGCTTATACTGATAAGTTAAAACTATATGATACGATATTGGTTACTGAAGCTTACTCTGAATCAAGTTTTGCCTTTGCTCAAGGTAAAGTGAAGTCTGACACTATAAAAGCATCAGCTGAATTAAATAAAAAATTAGAAGCTATTTCTAAACAGATAAGTATCCCTGTGGTAAAAGGAACAATTCATTCAAGTGACGTTTTCTACCGTGAATATCCTGAAGAAGTTCTTAGTCTGGCTAAAGAAAAAAATCTCTTAGGTGTTGAGATGGAATCATTTGCATTATTCCATAACGCCAATGTCTTAAATAAAAAAGCCGCTTGTTTACTAACCGTATCTGATTCCTTGGTAACTCATGAATCTACTACACCGGAAGAAAGACAAACTGCATTTACAAACATGATGAAAATAGCTCTAGAATTAGCAGAATAAAAAGGTTTGTACAAAACCTTTTTTTTGAGGTGAAGAAGATGAAAATAATCAAAAGAGAGATCGATTCTTTAAATGTCTATTATATGCCAAACAAGAAGTTTAAAACAATCGACATGGCTTTTGTGTTTACAAACAAGTTTGATCCTAAAGAAATTAACGAAAGAAACTTCTTAACAGAAATTCTTATGGAAACAACTTCCAAATACAACAACCAGGAAAAACTTAGCCTTGCTTGCGATAATCTATACGGTCTAGATAAAACCAGTAATTATCACAATGTCGGCAATATGAGTATAACAACTTTTATGGCCAGAACCATCAACGATAAATTTGTTGATGAATCTGACGTTTTTTCGGCTTCGTTAGACCTTCTCCTAGAGATTATTTTCAAACCAAAGCTCTTTAATGGACTTATTCCTAAAAAGGGTGTTGAAGAACTTAAAGAACAAACAGAAGAATTACTGCTAAGTATTAAGCAAAACAAAAATGCTTATACATATTATCAGTTTATGCATGAATATACGAGAAATAACCGTGATACGATAGCTATTTTTCCAGAAAAACGCTATTTTGATGATATTAGTTCCATAACTGTGACAAATATATACAAAAAAATGATCGAAGAAGACTGCCTTCAAATCTTTATTGCGGGTGATTTTGATCATGATAAAATGGATGAATTAATTAAAACCAAAATGTCCTTTTACAAAGCAAAAACAAACCTTGATTATGGCTTTCAAAACCAGTTTATATCCGATAATAAGCTAAATGAAGTAACGGAAAAAGAGTCAACTGGACAATCACGAATATTCATCGGTTATAACCTAGGATTTGATGTTACCAAGAAGAATGCTTCATTAATGACGCTTTTCGATGAAATCTTTGGTGGTTATGAAAAATCAAAACTTTTCAGCAACATCCGTGAAAAACTCCAACTATCTTACTATGTATATTCACGCTATAATGAAGACAACAATCTCTTTTTCGTTAACTTAGAAACAAGTAAACAAAATCTAAAACAAGCTCTAGAAGCTGTAGAGAAAGAATTGAAGGCTTGTCAGATGGGCGAAATCTCTGACGAACTATTTATTCAAGCAAAAACAAATCTAACCAAAAGACTAGAAATAGCGATGGATTCACAGACAAAGCTGTTGCTCCACAATATTATTGAATATTTAAAATATGGTAGTGCCTTTGATTTAGAAAACAAAATCAAAACTATTCAAGAAATTACTAAAGAAGAAATTGTTAGTTTAATTAAAAATATTACTGTCGATACGATTTATATCTACACCAATGAGGATTAGTATGCAAAAAAAAGAAATCTTAAAAGATGAATTTATCTTTGAAACCACCCTTAAAAACGGGTTAAAAGTATACTTGCATCCAAAGCGAAAGTTCGTTCAAGCTTTCGCTGCTTTACAAATTGGTTTTGGTGGTAGAGATTTTCGTTACCTTATAAACAATGAAAAACAAGAGCTTCCTAAAGGTACTGCACACTTCTTAGAACATATGCTCTTTGAAAACAATGGTTCTACCCTAAGTGACTTTTTTATCGATCAAGGTGCTGATATCAATGCTTACACCTCAAGAAAACTGACTTCTTATTATTTTTCCACTAGAGATAATTTTACTAATCTTTTGAAACGTCTACTAGATAATTTTGTCGATTATAACTTTAGTGAAACATCAGTAAAGAAAGAACGCAAAATTATTACGCAAGAACTTTCAATGAACGATGATTCTTATAGTGTGAAAGCCTATAAAACTTTATTAAAAATGATGTATAAAGATGAATCGATTTATGAAGATATTGGCGGTAGTCAAAAAACAATAAAAGAAATTACCATTGAGACCTTAAAGAAAGCTACTACCGACTTTTATCATCCAAAGAATATGAGTTTGGTGTTAACGGGAAACTTTGATAAAGATGAAGTTATAGCTATGCTTGATGTTCATCCTTTTGTGCTTAAGAATTGGCATGAATACCGAGAAATTACCCATAAAACTGATCTTTCTGATAAATCTAAACATATCTATAAAAGAGAAGACTCTGCTTTAGATACAAATATTGTTGAAGTTGGAGTTAAAATTCCTGAAGCGATTTTTAATGATAAGTCATTGGATCATAATATCATCACTAACTCATTCTTTTCAATGATTTTTAGCCCGGCATCACCTCTTTATAAAGTCTTAAAGAAGAAGAAACTTCATAACTTTACCTTTTCAGCTTCACCGGTTATAGAAGATGACTATGGTTTCTTTAACATTTCGATAGAAACAAAAAAAGTGAAACTCTTCAGCAAAACAATTCAAGAGTTACTGATTGATTTACCAAATATGAAGTTCGATGAAAAGATTTTCAAAGCTTACAAACGCGCTGACATCGGCAGAGCAATAAAAGCTTTTGATGATGTTAAACAATCGCATTCTTTAGTTAAAAGGCTGATAAATGATGGAGTCGATCTATATACATTCGTTGAAAAATCGAAGAATATAACATTTGATGACTTTTTAGTCTATCAAAACATCTTTACAAAAAACAATATTTATATTGTTGAGTATCTCTCAAAGCCCCTTAACAAGAAAAAAAATAAATGATATAATTAATTATAAAGTTGGTGAAAAATATGATTTTACGTTCAATTGAGTTTATTACTTCAGCAGTCAAAGTTACAGATTACCCTGAAGACAAATTACCACAAATTGTTTTTGCTGGAAGATCGAACGTCGGTAAATCATCATTTATCAACTCGATCCTAAATGTGAAAAATATCGCTAGAGTAAGTCAAACTCCTGGTAAAACGAGACTGATTAATTTCTTTATGATTAACAAAGAGTTCTATCTAGTTGATATTCCTGGTTACGGATACGCAAACGTCTCAAAACAAGAACTTATTAAGTTCGCAGAGATGATTGACGAATATCTAGCTAATTCGCATATCGCTTTAGGTGTACTATTACTTGATATTAGAAGAATACCAAATGAAGACGATCTGTTAATGTATAATTATTTTAAACAAGTAGGATTCAATACCTTGATAGTTCTAACAAAAGCAGATAAATTATCAAGCAATCAAAAACAAAAGCAATTAAAATTAATCAAAGAAAAGCTTCAAATAGGCGAACACATGATTACTTATTCAACCCAAACTAAAGAAAACCGAGATAAAATCTGGGAATTAATTCAGAAAGCAGTTGAGAATAATTATGAGTAACAAATTGTACGACGATATTGCAAAAGATTATGATTTTTTAGTATCTGATGATATTGAAAACTTTCGTTTTCCTTACTCAGAACATTCAATGGTTCACGAAATAATCGCTGAATACGTATCAGAACCAAAAAAGGATGTTCCTCTTAAAGTCTTAGATATTGGAATCGGTACGGCTTCATTATATGAAAAAATCATGCCGGAAAAAATCGAGCTAACCGGCATTGATAACTGTGAAGCTATGCTGGAAATCGCTAAGTTAAGAGTTCCTGAAGCTAACCTTATCAATCACAACATAAAAAAGGGATTGCCAAAAGAGCTTGATGATGAAAAATATGATTTCATTATTATCAGCTATGTTCTAATGAATTTCGATCTCGAATTTTTCTTATACTTTATTGAACTATTCAAAAAACATTTAGCACCTTTTGGAAAACTTTTAATTGGTGATATCATGTTTTATAGCGAATCCCAAAAACAAAAATTCCTTCGCGATAATGAAATATCAGAAGATCACAATCTATATTTACATGTTTATGAAGAGATGCTTGAAAGATTAGATGATCACTTTGATTTAAGCTTTATGGAGATTAACCAATATACCGGTTTAATCATTGTCGAGAAATTATACCAAAACTCTTTACAATATGAAGAAACTTTGGTACAATACAAGTCAAATACAGAGAAGTGGAAGAGTACTCATCCTGAGAAAAAAAGCGAGTAAACTAATTGGTGTAAAGTTTACCTCATAAGGTTGAAGAAGGTAGCCATGGAGTAGATTAGATGAACAAATTAAGTAGTTTAATCCGTCTTGCCAGCGTTATTTGGTCATAATAAGTGCTAGATTTATATCTAGAACAAAGGTGGTACCACGGAGCTTAATTCGTCCTTTTTTAGGACGAATTTTTTTTAGGAGAAAAATCATGGAAGAAAACTACATTAAAAGAATAAGAAGTCTTGTTGGCAATGAGTATATTATGGTAAATGCAACAGCTGTGGTTATTGTGAATGACTCCGGTGAAGTTCTCCTCGAAAAACGCAGTGATAATAATCTCTGGGGATTACCAGGAGGATTGATGGAGTTAAATGAAACAATTAAAGAAGCTGCAATCAGAGAAGTCAAAGAGGAAACAAATCTTGATGTCTGCCTTACCAGATTTATTGGGGTTTTCTCGAATCCTTTCATGCGATGGAAAGAATTGGATTACGCAAAAGTCTTCACCTTTGCTTTCACTGCTAAAGTAATCGGTGGAGAACTAAAAATCAACGACCATGAGTCGCTTGAAATGAAGTATTTTGCTTATGAAGAATTGCCGCCACTACATTCTATTGACACAATTGAAATAATCGAACAATACTATAACTTTAACAAAATTATGATAGAAGGTGAAATATATGATGGATAAAAAATACAATCCAAAAGAAGTTGAACAAGGAAAATATGAATTTTGGTTGGAAAACAAAATGTTTTCTTCAGGTGATATGAGCAAGAAACCTTTTACAATTGTCATTCCACCACCAAATGTTACAGGTAAACTTCATTTAGGCCATACCTGGGATAATACTTTGCAAGACATTATTATCAGAAGAAAAAGAATGCAAGGATTTGACGCTTTATACCTACCTGGTATGGATCACGCCGGAATTGCCACTCAAGCAAAGGTTGATGCTTTGCTTAAGGAACAAGGAAAAAGTCGTTATAATATGGAACGTGATGAATATCTCGACGTTGCTTGGCAATGGAAAGAAGAATATTCTAACTTTATCCGCGAACAGTGGAAAACTATGGGATTGTCACTTGACTATTCTAAAGAACGCTTTACCCTTGATGAAGGCCTTTCAAAAGCTGTTAATAAAGTCTTCATTGACCTTTATAACAAAGGGTATATCTACCGTGGAGAAAGAATCATTAACTGGGATGTTGAGGCTAAAACAGCCCTTTCTAACATTGAAATAGAACATATTGAAACCGAAGGAGCGCTTTATTATATAACTTATCCTTTTGTAGATAAAGAAGGTGGTGTAACTGTTGCGACAACGAGACCAGAAACAATGTTTGGTGATAGTGCGATAATGGTTCATCCTGAAGATGAAAGATTTTTACATCTTCACGGAAAAGAAGTATTCATTCCAACCACAAATACAAAAATAAAGATAATCACAGATAAATACGTTGATAAAGACTTTGGTACCGGTATTGTTAAAGTAACACCAGCCCATGACCCAAATGACTTTTTAGTAGGAAAAAGACATAACCTAGAAATGCCACTATGCATGAATGAAGACGGAACCATGAACTATCTTGCCTTTAATTATGCAAATATGGAAAGATTTGCATGTAGAAAAAAATTAGTCGAAGATCTAAAAGAACTAAATCTATTACAAAAAATTGAAAAGATTAAACACAATGTTGGCCATAGCGAAAGAACAAATGTAATTGTTGAACCAAGATTATCAAAACAATGGTTTGTTAAAATGGACGTTCTAGCTAAGAATGCTCTAGATCTTTCAGAAGTAAAATTCGTTCCGGAAAGATTTTCAAAAATCTTTACTAACTGGATGGAAGGAATAGAAGATTGGTGTATTTCAAGACAGTTATGGTGGGGTCATAGAATACCGGTATGGTATAAAAATGATGAAGTTTACTGTGGAGAAGAAGCACCTAAGGGTGAAGGATGGGTTCAAGATGAAGATGTCCTAGACACTTGGTTTTCTTCAGCTTTATGGCCATTTTCCACTTTGGGATGGCCGGAAATAACAGTTGATTTTAAACGCTATTTTCCAAATGATGTAATGGTTACAGGTTATGATATTATCTTCTTTTGGGTTGCGAGAATGATTTTTCAATCAATAGAGTTTACCAATGAATCACCATTCAAAGAATGTTTAATTCATGGTCTTATTCGTGATAAAGATGGTAAAAAAATGTCGAAATCTCTTGGTAATGGCGTCGACCCAATTGAAGTTGTAGAACAATATGGAGCTGACTCTTTAAGATATTTCATCACCACAAATTCTAGTCCTGGACAAGATTTAAGATATGAAGAAGAAAAGGTTTTATCTAGTTGGAATTATATTAACAAAATCTGGAACATATCTCGTTATATAATCATGTCTTGTGAAGACGTTTTAGGAAATGACCTACCGCTAGAAGTGGAGAAATTCACTTTCCCTGACAAATGGATTATGACAAAACTAAATAAACTTATTGATCAAGTAGACAGTTTTTATGATACCTACGAATTTGGCGAAGTTGCTCGATTAATCTATAACTTTACTTGGAATGATTTTGCATCATGGTATATTGAAATGGCAAAACTATCTGACACTTTGACAACAAAAAGCGTTTTGCTATATGTTCTTAAAGCAATTATTAAACTGCTTCATCCATTTATGCCATTTGTTACTGAAGAAATCTTCCAAATGCTTAATACTGGGGAAATATCAATCATGAGAAGCGAGTGGCCAAAAAACAATAATATCATCTTCGAATCGCTCAATGATAAGGACTGGTTCTTTGAACTGATTAAAGACATAAGACAAGTTAGAAACGATTATCAAGTTTCTTGGTCTAAACCAATTGACCTGTTGATTGAAACCGGCAATGAAAATAAATTATTCCTTGATTCAATGGATCAATATATCAAAAAGTTCTTAAATCCAGAAAACCTAATCATCGGTGAAAAATTAGACATACCAGAAAAATGTGTATCAATCATCCTAGCTACAGCTCAAGTTTACATTCCACTAGGTTCTTTAGTAAATGTAGAACAAGAAATTATTAAACTTAAAGACCAACTTGATGCTTTAGCGAATGAGATTAATCGTTGTGAGAAGATGCTTAACAATCCAGGTTTCACAAATAAAGCTCCAGCTCAAAAAATCGAAGCTGAAAAACAAAAACTACTAATGTATCAAGAAAACTATAGAGAGGTTCAAAAACGCCTAAAGGAGCTAACTAACTAAAATGTTCAAAACAATAAATGAAGCTCAAGTATGGATTGAAAATATTAAGAGATTCGGGTCAAAACTTGATTTAACCCGAATGGAAAAAGCGACCAAACTCTTAGGACATCCAGAAAAGGAATTCAAATCGATTCATGTTGGTGGTACTAATGGGAAAGGTTCCACCTCAACATATCTAAAAAAGATTCTCAGCCATGCCGGTTTTAAAGTCGGAATTTATACTTCACCATATGTAGTCAAATTTAATGAACGAATTGGTATTAATGACGAATATATATCTGATGAAGATATGGTAAACTACGCAAACATATTATATCCATTAACAGAAAAAATGCTCGAAGAAGATGAAACCGTCACCTTCTTCGAGGTTTTGACATTAATGAGTTTCTTGTACTTTAGAGATAATCAAGTTGATTACGCAATTATTGAAGTCGGTTTAGGAGGCTTATTAGACGCTACTAATGTTATTATTCCCGAAATCTCCGTGATAACCAATATTTCCTATGACCATATGAAACAACTTGGTGATAGTCTTGAATCAATTGCGCTTAATAAATTAGGGATTGTTAAAGACAATGTTCCTTTAGTAACCGCTATTGAAAACATCAATCTCTTTCCACTTTTTGCTGAAGTTACAGCTAAACATAACTCGAGATTAAAAATAGTTAACTTCGATATGGTGACAGATATCAGTGTTAAAGAAGTCACCAAATTTAAATACCATGAAAACGAATATATCCTTAATCTTACCGGATATCACCAAGTCAAAAATGCATGTTTAGCTATTGAAACGATTAGACTATTGAGAATTTTAAACAATATTAAAGTAACTGAAGAAGATATTCATGAAGGCTTAAAACTAGCTGCTTGGCCAGGAAGATTTGAATTTTTTGGACCGAATATCGTTATCGACGGAGCTCATAATATCGGCGGTATCCAAGCATTGGTCAAAAGTGCTAAAGAAGTTTTTAAAGGCAAATACATTAAGTGTCTTTTTTCCGTGATGCGTGATAAAGAGCATAAAAAAATGATTGAGGAACTAGATAATTTCTGCGACGAACTCTATTTCACTGAGTTCGAATATCAAAGACGCGCTGATGCTGAAGAATTGTTCTTAGAATCAACTCACTATCATAAATCATTCCATAAAGATTACAAAGAAATTTTTTACAAGTTGATCGATTTAAAAGAAAACGAAGTTTTGATTATCACCGGTTCTCTATACTTCATATCAGAAATTAGAAAACTATTAATTAAATAAATAAAAAAAGAAATATATAATTATGCTAGTAACATTATTGTCAGGTGATAATAATGTATATGATTAAAGACATGCCAAAATTAGAAAGACCAAGAGAAAGATTGTTAATGTTTGGTCCAGAAAGTTTATCGACATACGAACTTCTAGCTATCATTCTTAGAGTTGGTTCAAATGGTCAATCAGTTATTGATTTAGCCAAATCATTGGTAAATAATCTCAATGATCTATCCGATTTAAAAACAATGACAATCGATGAACTAAAAAAATTTAAAGGAATAGGAAAAACTAAAGCCATTAGTGTTTTAGCTGCTATTGAACTAGGCTTTAGAGTTATCAATCCTAAAAAAGAACAAATACAAGTTTCATCTCCAGATAATGCCTTTGAACTTTTAAAGTATGAATTATCCGATTTGAAACAAGAAGTACTAGTAGTATTATATCTCGATTTAAAAACCAATCTAATTGCCAAAAAAACCATCTTTAAAGGTGGTCTTAATCAGAGTTTAGTTCATCCCAGAGAAGTTTTTAAATACGCAGTTAAATTTTCTGCTTATCAAATAATTTTAGTTCATAACCACCCTTCTGGTGATGCAACCCCATCTTCACAAGATATTGAAGTCACAAAAAGATTCATTGAAGCTGGAGATATGTTGCAAATTAAAGTATTAGACCATATAATAATCGCCGGGAATACATACTTATCAATCATTGATTACACAGCAAAAAATAAAAGGCGTTCAATTTGAACGCCTTTACTTATTTAAAAATTGCAATACATCATTATAAACTTCAGTTTTATTAATTTCATTCAAGACTTCATGTCTAGCTTCAGGGTAAATCTTATATGCAATATCTTTATAACCCAATTCCTTCATTTTCTGCACTAATACTGCAATTTCTTTACCATAATTACTTAAAGCATCATGACCACCTGAGATAAAATAATGTGGCAAATCTAAGTTACCCAACGATATATTTTTCTTATTATTAACAAACTTAATCCATTTAAACATATCTAGATTGGCACTAACAGAAAATGGTTGTCCACACATTCTTGAATTATGGTAATATTGTTGAATAACCTTATCTCTAGTAAGCCATTCCTCATTTATTCCATCAATTATCTTATCTTTGCGCATTTTCTTTTGATTGGCATCTATGCTCATGTCTTGAATAAGTTTAGAGACATATTTAGGGCCTTTAAAGAACTTAATAATTTTGGTTAAAGCTATACCCACTGCAACAAGCATTTTTGGAGTATAAGCTGTACCTGATATAACAACTTTACTATAAACGTTCGGGAAGTCTAAAACTAATTTTCTAGCTAAAAAAGACCCCATAGAATGTCCAAGCAAATAGATAGGAGAATCAGGATAATTCTTCTCAACATATTCCTTAACTAATAAAACAGATTCATAAGCTAATAGATCACCATTTTTATCTGCAAAATGAACAAAATCAAGATTGCTGGTAGATAAGCCATGACCGATAATATCACAACCGATTACTAAATATCCATTCTTCGCAAGAAATTCAGAAAACAGACCATATCTAGCAAAATGCTCAGAAGCGCCATGAATAATCTGCACAACTGCCTTAACTTTTTCTGTTGGTTCATAAAGATAAACATGAATTGAATTATTGTGATAATCCTGGAGTGTGAATTGTTTCATAAAGCCTCCTCATAATTATAAAAAAATATATATATCAAATTATACCATTATACATTTAAATTTTAAACATCATTTGATATAATAAATAAGGAGGTTATCATGGGAAAACACATACTAGCAATCGATCAAGGGACCACATCCTCCCGCGTTATCATTTTTAATCAAGAAGGCAAAATCGTTTCTTTTCATCAAAAAGAATTTAAGCAATACTTTCCTAAACCAGGATATGTCTTGCATGACGCCGAAGAAATATGGGAAAGTGTTGTTTTTTGTATGGAAAAAGCCTTACAAAAAGCTAATCTTGCATATAATGATATTGATGCAATTGGTATTACTAACCAACGTGAAACAACAGTTATTTGGGATAAACTAACTTCAAAACCCCTACATAAGGCAATATGTTGGCAGTCATCCCAAACTAAAGAAATCTGTGATGAGCTGATAGAATTAGATTTCCAAGAAACATTTAAAACAAAAACTGGATTATTAATCAATCCTTATTTTTCAGGAACCAAGATCAAGTGGCTATTAGATAATGTTAAAGAAGCAAGATCACTTGCAGATAATAATCAGTTAGCCTTTGGCACAATAGATAGCTGGATAATATGGAACTTATCCAAGGGAAAAAGTCATATAACCGATTATTCCAATGCTTCAAGAACATTAATTTATAACATTCATGAACTCAAATGGGACGATGAATTACTTAATATCTTAACAATTCCACGTACTATCCTTCCTAAAGTAGTTGATTCAAGTGGTATAAGCGCATATACAGATGAATCACTCTTTGCTAAAAAAATTCCAATATCGGGTATTGCAGGAGACCAACAAGCCGCGCTCTTTGGACAAACATGTTTTAATCCAGGTGATGTCAAAAATACTTATGGTACCGGCTGCTTCTTGTTAATGAATACCGGAAACACTCCAAAACTGTCACAAAACGGACTTTTAACAACCATTGCTTGGGGAATTAATGGTGAGGTTGAGTATGCTTTAGAAGGTTCTATTTTTGTTGCTGGGAGCGCAATACAATGGTTACGAGACGGTTTAGGCATTATCGAAACAGCTCAAGAGACGGAAGAGTTAGCGAGAAAAACAAAGAGTAATCTTGGAGTCTACTTTGTACCGGCTTTTGTTGGATTGGGTACTCCATATTGGGAAGAAGACGCTAGAGGAAGTTTCTTTGGTTTAACCAGAGGCGTTACCAAAATGCATATCGTTAGATCAGCACTTGAAGCAATCTGCTACCAAACAAAAGATGTAGTTAATCTTATGGAGAAAGAAGCAAACATCAAGTTAAGTGGCTTAAAAGTTGATGGAGGAGCTTCTAAAAATAACTTTTTAATGGAATTTCAGTCTGACATCTTAAACTGTAATATTTCTCGACCTTCAATCAATGAAACTACTGCACTAGGAGCTTGTTATTTAGCAGGCATCGGCATTGGTTTATGGAAAAAAGAAGATGTTATAAGCAAATGGATAGTCGATAGAACATTCAAACCAAATATGACTGAAAACAAACGTAATGAACTCTATCATAACTGGCAAAGGGCTTTAAGAGCTTGTGTTGCTTTCGCAGATAAGAAAAATTATTAAGGGGGATTATTAATGAATAACGACAAAATCAATAAATTCAATGAAAATAAGAAACAAGTAGAGCAAAAAATAATTATCGGAATTATACTTTTTGTATTAGCTATTGCTAGTTTTTTAATATCTTCAGCATCATCATCAGGTAACTTTGATGTATTTTTTATCATCATGGTTATCTTAGGTATAGCTGCCATTGTTATGTTTATAATGGGTTCAGTAGGATATTACAGTTTAAAAAAGACTTTTAAGAGAGATTTTTTAACGGAAATGTTCACACAACTTATACCGGATGTGACCTATAGGCCTGAAACTGGTCTTTCACAAGATGAAGTTTACTCATCAGAGTTCTTAAAAAGAGCTGATAGATATCATTCTGAAGACTATATTGCTGGGAAAATCGGTGACGTTGATTTTGTCTCAAGTGATGTAAAACTTGAAGAAAGACATGTTCAACACACAAAGAATGGGACAAGAGTTTATTATGTTGCTTATTTCATTGGTAGAGTTTTCCGTTTTGATTTCAACAAAGTTTTTACTGGCAATCTTCAAGTTTTAGAAGCCGGTTCACCTTATTCAAGAAGAAAATTCAATAAAGTTAAAATGGAATCCATTGACTTTAATAAGAAGTTTAAAATATTCGCTGAAGAAGATATTACAGCCTTTTATATTCTTACACCCGATATTATGGAAGCAATCTTCAATTTAGAAAAAAGAAACCCTGGTAGAATCTCCATGTCATTCTTGGGAGAACACCTCTATGTTGCGATAAATAATAGTCGCGATACTTTTGAATTACAACTCTTCAGAAAACTCGACCAATCAGTAATTGAAGAGTTTAAACGAGATTTATTAGTTATTAAAGACTTTATCGTGTCTTTAAAACTTAATAATAAATTATTTAAGAAAGATTAAGGAGGATTTATATTATGTTTAACATGTTTTTAATCGGCACAGGCGGGATCATTGGAATCGTTATCGCTGCTTTAGTGTTTATCATTATCTTATGGTACATTTCAGTAATGAACCGTTTGCGTCAACTTGAATTAAAGGTGCACGAAGCAGAATCAGGAATTGATGTAGCATTGACAAAACGTTTCGATATGCTTACAAAAATGCTACAAACAACAAAAGGTTATGCAAAGCATGAAGCAGAAACTCTTGAAAATGTTGTGAAATGGCGTTCCGGTATTCCTAAAGACGCTACTTTGAAGGATAAAGAAGAATTCTTTAACCAATTAAATACAGTAGCTCAAGGAATCAATGTTGTAGTTGAAAAATATCCAGACCTAAAAGCTAATACAGTTTTTATGGAACTTCAATGTGCAGTAGCTAATACAGAAGAACATCTTCAAGCAGCTAGAAGACTCTACAATGCTAATGTAACAACAATCAACACAATCATCGTTACTTTCCCACAATCAATCGTTGCCAATATGATTAAAATGGAAAAGAAACCTTACTTTGAAGCTGAAGAACAAAAACGTCAAGACGTTAAGTTTGAGTTCTAAGAAAAATTGGCCAGTATTTAATTAAATTCTAAAGATTTTATAATCTAGACAAGTCTAAACGCTTGTCTTTTTTATTTTTTAATAAAATAGTTGGAAATTATCACTATTAAATTATCTATTCACTGATATTCTTTGATTAAGTAATTTTAATCTAAATTGCTATAATTTAAGAAATAGAGGAGGAATAAAATGAATCAATTAATCTTAGTAGGTAGACTTGTAAGCGATCCAGAGTTAACGGTATTAGAAAGCGGTATGAAGGTATCGACCATCAACCTAGCGGTAAAAAGATCATTTAAAAGCGGTGAAAATAATCAATATGAAACAGACTTCTTTAAATGTACGTTATGGAGCGGTATTGCTGAAGCAACAGTAAGCTATTGTAAAAAAGGCTATACAGTTGGAATTAAAGCGCGGATTCAACAACGAAATTTCATTCAAGAAGAAAAAACAATCTTTTCTTACCCAGAAATAATTGTTGAAAAAATTACCTTTATAAACAAAAATGCACAAGACAATGAATAAGCACCCTAGGGTGCTTATTTTTTTCGTTTTAACTTGGTTATATTTAAAAATATGATATAATTTTAAATAGAATAAATAAAGGTAGGAGGTATAATAACTAATAAATATTAGTTATAAATATAAATGAAACAATACTTAGAATTCTTAAATCATATCTTAAATAACGGCCAAAGAAAAGACGATAGAACTAATACTGGTATTATCTCTACCTTTGGATACCAAATGCGTTTTAACCTAGAAGAAGGATTTCCGCTACTAACAACCAAGAGAGTTCATTTTAAATCAGTTGTTCATGAACTTTTATGGTTTATTAAAGGCGATACCAATATTAAATATTTAGTTGACAATGATGTAAGAATCTGGAATGAATGGCCGTATAGAAATTTTACAAAGTCATCTGATTATAATGGCGAAACCCAAGAACAATTCGTTGAATTAATAAAAACAGACCTGGATTTCGCAAAAAAACATGGTAATCTTGGCCCTGTTTACGGCAAACAATGGCGAGATTTCAATGGCTTTGATCAATTAACAAATATAATTGAAGAGATTAAGAATAATCCTTCCAGCAGAAGACTTATTATCAACTCTTGGAATCCACCTCAAATTAAAGATATGGCTTTACCACCATGTCACATGATGTTTCAATTTTATGTATTTGATGATAAATTATCACTACAAATGTACCAAAGAAGTGCTGATGCTTTTTTAGGAGTTCCATTTAATATTGCTTCTTATGCATTATTACTAGCTCTAGTAGCTAAAGTCACTGGACTTACTGCACATGAATTTGTGCATACAGTTGGTGATGCCCACATCTATATCAAT
>PGXI01000136.1 GCA_002839125.1 Tenericutes bacterium HGW-Tenericutes-5 | reverse complement strand
CAATAGATCAAGTTAAAACCTTGATCCCCAACTACATCATATTGATGAGCATAACTTCTCTTAATATCATTTACTCTTAACTCACTCTTAGACCATTTTCCAACTACTCGATCATTTGTATAACCGGTATCAGCCCAACAATGACCAAAGTGAATTAACAAATTAAACTCATGCGAATTAAATCCAACATATTTTCTAACCTCTTCTTTAGAAGCTCCACCGCTTTCACCTAAAGTTAAAAGATTATATGGTTCAAACAATTCAATCGCTAACTCCTTAATATATTCATGATGTTTCGGTAAAGACGAGAAATTTTCATACCCAGGAACGCCATCAGGAAAATCCCAGTTCTTTTCTAAATGATTAGCCGCATCAACCCTAAAACCATCCACGCCTAAATCAATCCAATACTTTATAACTTTCTTTAAATCATTCTTCATATCCTGATTACGCCAGTTTAAATCAGGCATCTTTTTTGAAAAGATATGCAAATAATACTCATCAACTGAATCTACATAATCCCAAGTCGGACCACCAAACCAACTAACCCATTTTGTCGGTCTTTCTTTTATTCCTGATTCATTAATTTTACCAGGATGCCAAATATAATAATCATGATATTTCTCATACAATGGATGAAATTTATCACAAGCTATTTTAAACCACTCATGCTCATCAGACGTATGGTTTAAAACCAAATCGATTAAGACCTTCATATCTAAATTTCTAGCCTTTTCAATCAATTTTTTGAATGTAGATATATCTCCGTAATCCTTACTAACTTGATAAAAATCTCTTACATCATAACCGTTATCATCCATCGGTGAATCATAATGTGGAGAAATCCATATCGTTTCAATTCCTAAATCTTTTAAGTATTCTAATTTATCCATTACTCCTAATAAGTCGCCGATGCCGTCATTATTGCCGTCATAGAAACTTCTTAAGTATATTTGATAGATATTAGTGGTCATCCACCATTTCTTTTCCATATAAATCCTCTATTTTCTAATATTCTTTAACTGATCAACCCTAGCAAAGCCTTCACCCATTACTAGTTCTAATTTATTATTAACTAAAAAACTCTTTAATAAGTCACTTTTTTGATGATCATAGATAACCTCAGTTAAATTTTCTTTAACTATTTTTAATAACAAACTACCCGCTTCTTGATTAATCTCTTCATCAGTGATAATCATATTCTTAATTCTTTTTAATACTTCAATCTCACTTAATTTTACCGCTTTTAAAACATTCCTAAAAATGATTTGCTCGAAATTTAAAGTCGGCTTCAACTTTAAATATTCCTCAAAATCAATTAGATAATATATTTCTGAATTACTAAAAGCTTTCACAGCTAATTTTTTCTTTAATTTAGCAAATTCATCCTTATCAATTAAAGTCTTTAAACTAACCTCAATAACAAACTTAGCACTTGTTTGCGCTAAACGAACGTCTTTAACTAATTGACTAACCATTAAATTATCCCATTCATTCGTTAAATTATTAGCTTCGATAACTCTTTTTAAGGATGGCTTATTACCTAGAA
Source organism: Tenericutes bacterium HGW-Tenericutes-5 (assembly GCA_002839125.1). GTDB lineage: Bacteria > Bacillota_I > Bacilli_A > Izemoplasmatales > Hujiaoplasmataceae > UBA2289. The sequence goes on along the minus strand of PGXI01000136.1, from coordinate 269 downwards.
GGACACGGTTTAAGACATCGACATAAACGTATTTAAAACTATCATTTTGCCAATTGACAATCAACTGATAACTCAGTTTTATATTCCCTTCGCTAAGAATCTTCTCAACATTTAGTTTTATCGTTCTTGCGACTTCTCGGTTTGTCCTAAATACCTTACTATCTACTAAGTACTTTCTTTCTTTATCTGTTAGTGAGACTAAATATTTTAAATCTAATATTACTTCATCATCAATTTCACTTTTTAAATTTTGATATTGTTCTACATCA
>PGXI01000017.1 GCA_002839125.1 Tenericutes bacterium HGW-Tenericutes-5 | reverse complement strand
CTCTTATCAAGACAAACCAATTCCACTAGAAGATTTACAAAAAATAATTGAGTGTGGACTATATGCGCCAAGCTCAAGAAATAAGCAAGATTGGCATTTGACTGTAATCACTAACAAAGATAGAATTGATGAGGTCAACAAACTAGCTATTGAAGGCATGATCAGATTCGGTATTGAAGTCGATAGAACTGCTCATATCTTTTACAATGCTCCTTGTGTAATAGTATTAAGTTCAAAAATTGCTGGTTTCTCAGAAATTAATATTGGTTGCGTGATTGAAAATATCGCTATCGCAGCTAAATCATTAGGTTATGGTTCTTGTATTATTGGTCAGACCAGATACCTATATCATAAAGCAGATAAAATTGATGTTGATAGATTACTAAAAATTCCTGAAGGATATGAACATGACCTAGCTATTTGCTTGGGTTATCCAAAAGGTAAAGACCCACTTCCAAAACCAAGAAAAGAGAGAGTGGTTGACTACATCGATTAATTGGAGGTTTTTAAATGTGGCGTGAAGAATATCAAAAATGGATTAATTATCAAGATTTAGATAAAAATTTAAAAAATGAACTAATAAATAAATCAGAGAAAGAATTAGAGGATATGTTTTATACTACCCTCTCTTTTGGTACAGGAGGCATGCGGGGAATCTTAGGTGCCGGTATCAATCGCCTTAACATTTATACAATTAGAAGAGCTAACAATGGGTTAGCTCAATATTTAATTAATACCTATAAAAAAGAAGATTTAAACCGCGGCGTTGTCATTGCTCATGACAACCGTCATATGTCTAAAGAATTTGCAGTCGAAAGTGCAAAAGTTCTTGGAGCCTATGGAATAAAGAGTTATCTCTTTACCGATTTAAGACCAACACCTGAGTTATCCTTTGCAGTTAGATATTTAAAAGCATTGGCTGGTATTGTGGTTACGGCAAGTCACAATCCGCCTGAATACAATGGCTATAAGATTTATGATGAGTATGGCTGTCAGTATACTCCAAGATACGCAAATGTTATTATTGAGTATGTAAATCAAACAGAGGATTTATTTTCAATCAAAACCAAAACACTTGAAGCTTTAAAAAAAGATTCTTTAGTGGAATATATTGATGAAGAAATCGACAATGCTTATTTAGATTTAGTTAAATCGATTGCTATAAATAAAAATATCAATAAGGGTATTAAAATCGTCTTTACTCCTTTGCATGGAACAAGCGGATATCTTGGAAAAAGACTATTGGAAGAAGAAGGTTACACAGTTTTTCCCGTTGAGGAACAAATGGTTAATGACCCCAATTTTTCAACAGTTAAGCTACCTAATCCAGAAGAAAAAAGTGCTTATGAATTAGCTATTAAGTTGGGTCAAAAGAAAAGAGCAGATCTTTTGATCGCAACTGACCCTGACGCTGATAGACTAGGCATAGCAGTATTGGATAATGATGAATATGTTTTATTAAATGGTAATCAAACTGGAGCTTTATTGATTTACTATATTCTGACTCAAAAACAAAAACATAACCTTTTACCTAAAAAAGGTGTTGTTTTCAATACTATCGTGACTTCTGATTTAGGCGCTAAAATCGCTCGTTCTTTCAACATGGACGTGATATCTACTTTAACCGGCTTTAAATTCATCGGTGAACAAGCTAGATATCTAGAAACTGAAGAACGCGAGTTTATTTTCGGTTATGAAGAATCATATGGCTATGTTATCAATGATGGTGTTAGAGATAAAGACTCTCTACAAGCTATCCTTATGATTTCTGAAGCTGCTAATTATTATTTAGAAGTAGAGAACAAAAATTTAAATCAAAAACTCCAAGAAATCTATGAAATTTACGGGTTTTATCTCGAAGGTCTAAAAAATGTTCACCTACTTGGCAAATCCGGTCAAGAACAAATTTCAAAAATAATGGATTATTTCCGAAATACAAATATTGAAAAAATGGGCAATAAGAAAATTGTCAAAAAAGAAGATTATTTATTACTGAAACGCTACAGCAATAAAACAATCGAAACAATTGACTTTGATAAGTCAAATGTATTAAAATACTACTTAGAGGATGAGTCTTGGTTTGTATTACGTCCATCAGGCACCGAACCAAAACTAAAAATCTATGCCGGAGTTATTGGCAATAGTGTAAACGACTCAAAACATCAAGTAGATAAGCTACTAAAAGATGTTTATGAGATAGTAGAGAAGGTAGAATAATTTGGGTAAATATATCATAGCAATAGTTATAGTAGTAATAATTGTAGGACTTTATGTCTTTAGTTTTTTACTTAATGAAAAAACAGAAAAACCAGAAGGTTGCGAAGATTTAAGTTGTTCTGGATGTAAGGCGGATAATTGTGTCACCCGAAAATAGATTCTTTAATAACGATTGGGATATCTTTCTAAAAGAAGAAATATCTAAACCATATTTTATAAAGCTATTGAATGATGTTGATAAGGAGTATAACGATTTTATCTGTTATCCTCCAAAACAACAGATATTCAATGCTTTTTCTTTGACTTCTTTTAAAAACACCAAAGTACTAATTCTCGGCCAAGATCCTTATCATAATCATCATCAAGCAATGGGACTAGCATTTTCTGTTAATAAACAGATTGCTTTACCCCCATCTTTACAAAACATTTATAAAGAACTAGAAAGTGATTTGCAGATAAAAAATACTCACGGCGACCTAACATCTTGGGCAAAATCTGGATGTCTATTATTAAATTCTATCTTAAGCGTTAGACAAAACCAACCACTTTCTCACAGTAATCTCGGTTGGCAAAGGTTTACTGATAAAGTTATTAGTATCTTGAACGAAAAGAAAGAACCTGTAATCTTCGTACTTTGGGGTTCTTATGCAAGATCTAAAGCAAAACTTATCACTAACAAACATCACTTTATAATTGAAAATGTTCATCCATCACCGTTATCAGCTTATAGAGGCTTTTTGGGGTCTAAACCCTTCAGTAAAATCAATGCCTTTTTAAAGTTGACTAATCAAGAGATGATTGATTTTAAACTAGAGGAATAATCATGACTGATAACAAACTTAAAAAAATTATCTTTGCGAGCTTAATGGTCGCAATCGGAATTGTCCTATCAAACTTTGTATCGATATCTTATCCACCTAACTCAACGATTATTCGTTTTGGAATCGGCTATTTACCTTTGATAATTGTATCAATAATTTTAGGTCCCAAAATAGGGTTTGCGGCTGCGATTATTCAAGACGTTTTAGGCTATTTTGTCTACATGTTGATATTTGGTTTCCCTTCAGGACCATTTTTCCCTGGCTTTACTTTAAATTCTATCCTTTATGGGGTTTTACCGGGTTTGATTTATCATTTAAAGGTTTGGAAAGGAAATTTCTTCATCTATTTCAATATCTTTTTGCTTACTACGCTTTTAGCTCTAGGAATTTGGAGTTTAATCGAAGTGGATTACATTATTTCGATAATTGAAGCTAGATTAGGAGAAGATATGATATTCTCGCCTTTCTTCATCTATTTTATGTTAGGTTTAGGATTAGCTGGAGTTTTATCAGGTTTTGTCTTTATCTACTTAAAAAGAAAAGAAGACGATCAATCACATCGAATTATCTTTTCCGTAATTATTCTTCAACTAATTGTAACTCTAGTTTTAACACCACTTTGGGTTACTATTCTTTATAAGATCCCGTTTCTGCCACAACTTCCTTTAAGGATTATCAAAACGCCTTTAGAAGTCTTTATTTACAGTGTCTTATTGGTGCGATTGATTAAAATATTTGAACATTATAAAATATAAAGTCGAGTTTATGAAAACTCGACTTTTTTCTTTATTAAAACTCAATTATTTTTACTTCACCGGCACCGAGATGAAAATAAACTCTACCGTCTGGTGAAAAATCATGATAATCTCTACCGAACTCATAAGTTGAATATAGTAACTTTCCGAAATTATTAAGATTACCGCTTCTTTCTCTTAATTTCTTAAGATCAGAATTACAATATACATCATTATAAACATTACTATTAGCAACTACCAGTAAACATTTTTTATCTTTTTTATTAAAATAAGAAACACCAATGCAAGGAGTATCAAACTCATTGAAATAAACTGGCTCGTAACTTTCTAGGTCAGTAATTTGATCTAACCAAGCATTTCTAATTTTCTTAATTCCATCTAAGTGATCAGCTAACTCCCATCGATCTTGTCCTAAGTAATGAAAGGCATATTTATCAAATAAAGCCAATTTACCATAGAAGAGGTCATTAGCGGGTAATTTAAATTTATCCTCACTGGTGCAGTCAACGCCGGTGTTCATCGGTTGAATTTCATATACCTCTTGACCACTATTGATAAAAGGAACTAAATTAGGTAATACCATATTTAAAATAGTCGTCATTCTCGCTAAAGTTTTTCCACCGTCTCTACCTGCTATTCTAGCGGTATCATGAGTTTCGCTACAAGCAAACATCGGTAAAGCAATGTCTTTAGCACCATAAACAAACTTATGGAGTTTCTTTTCCCAAATTCTTGGTTGCATCCAGAAACCATTACCGATAATTATATTATAACCAGCTTCTTTAGCTTTTAGAGCGTTATCAGGATTAAGTTCTTCAGCAATAAAGGCAAAGTCTTTATCTTCAATTCTCGCTTCTTCAATAATCATTGCTAGTAGTTCTTTTGGTAAGGCATGACCCATATCAATTCTTGCGCCATCAATACCGTAAGTTTTTTGATAATAAGGAATGATATTTTTTAAGGTGTCCCATAATTCTTTATTAGGAATATCTCCAGGGAATAAATTAGCCTTAATTGTATCAAATAATATATATGGCGGAATACTTTTATCCTTAAGATATTTTCTCGTCTCTTTTGGATGGTCCATAAACATTCTAAAAAAGGTTACATCAGTCCAAGGTGGCTGAACGTCATTGATATGATCGGAGAATGCTGGAGCGATTTTCAAGTTGAACTGCTTCTCAATATCTTCAACGATATTTTGAGAAGTTTCACAAAGTTTCTTATAGGCAACTGGATCTTGAGTTTTAGGATCGAATTGAAACATCTTTATATGTCTTAACACGTCTTCACAAGCATATACTTGATCCATATATTTAGCATCAGGTGGTAAAGTGTTTTCTAACTCTTTAACATATGGAACTCTAAAATCTTTTGCCTCATCAGCTTTTATCCAATAAAACCAATCAGGATGGTCTTTAATTAAATCGTTTTCTACGGCATTAGTACGAGGAATGATGTCAATAATAACTCGCATATCAAGCATATGACAAGCTTCAACTAAAGCTTGAAATTCTTCCTCTAATGTCATTGACTTACCAGTCATCGTTTCTTTTAAATTTGGATCTAGGGCAAAGAAGTTAGCTACTCCATAAGGAGAACCCAGTTCCCCCTTTTTATCTTTTAAAGAAAATCTTGATAGTGGTAATAAATACATTGTATCTACCCCCATTTTCTTTAATAGCGGTAGAAGTACAAGCATTTTTACAAAAGTTCCAGTTTCTTTTAAAGCGTTGAAATTTTCAATATCCAGTGAAAAAGAACGGTCATGATCCCAAGCTGAGGATGTTCTAATCATGGTTGAATATAAAACACTCTTTCTAACCCAGTCACCGCCAACTTCATTTTTAGATATTTTTCTTTTCTTAATCTGTGATAATGATTTTAAATAGTCTTTATTATTTTCTTTGTTAGGTAGGATATATTTATCAATAATTCTAGAATAAAAACGATATGGATTGACTAAAATTTCTTGACTAGGAAGTTTTCTTACTTCTTCGCCATCATAGTCCCAAGCATTCCATAAATCAGGTACTGCATAATTAATCTTGCCTTGATCAATTTTACGCACTAATACATTTCTTAGTTTCTCGAGTTTAGTTAGTGGCATTTTATCACCTCTACTTTATTATACCAAAATAAGTGATTTTAGTTTTATGTTTTTAAAACATGTAAGTGTTTACAATTCAGTCATTTGACTTTTAAAAAGGCCTAAAATATAGTATAATACCCTTGGTTAAGAGAAACTTGAGGTGAGTTATATGAAAAAGCCAGTTGTACTAATTATAATGGACGGAATCGGGATGACAAATAGTGGTCCTGGAAATGCATATTCACTTGCAAAAAAGCCTAATCTTGAATATCTATTCAGTCATTATCCTTCAACTTTACTTGAAGCTTCAGGCGAAGCTGTAGGTTTACCAGAAGGACAGATGGGAAATTCTGAAGTTGGACACATGAATATCGGTGCTGGACGTATAGTCTATCAATCACTAACAAGAGTTAATAAAGCCGCTAAAGAAAGAATGTTTAAAACAAATAATGCTTATTTAGCCGCTTTTAAACATACAATGAAAAACAATTCTAAATTACACTTGTTTGGTCTTTTATCAGATGGTGGGGTTCATTCACATATCCTCCATTTTAAGGAAATGTTAAAAACCGCAAAAGATGTAGGAGTAGACGAAACTTATATTCATGCTTTTTTAGATGGCAGAGATACCGGACCACAATCCGCAGTAGGTTTTATCGATGATTTAGAGAATTTTATGAAAGAAATTAATTATGGTAAAATAGCCACTGTTTCTGGTCGTTATTATGCCATGGATAGAGATAAAAACTGGGATAGAATCCAAAAAGCATATGACACAATGACTTGTGGTGTTGGCGAGCATTATAGTAGTGCAAGAGAAGGGGTTCTAAAATCTTACGAAAATGGGGTTAACGATGAATTTGTTATACCATTTGTAGTGGATGAATTAGGTTTAATAAAAGATAATGATTCAATCATTTTCATGAATTTTAGACCAGATAGAGCAATTCAAATCTCGACCGCTTATTCTAACCCAAAAGCTTTAGAAAATTTAAATACAAAAAGCGCACCAAAAAATATCATGTTTGTATCAACAATGAAATATGCTGATTCCGTAAAGGGAGAAGTAGCGTTTGAACTCAATGATTTGAATGATATGTTTGGTGATTATATTGCGGAAAAAGGTTTACACCAATTACGTATCGCTGAAACCGAAAAATACGCTCACGTGACTTTCTTCTTTGATGGTGGCGTAGACAAACAAATAAAGAATGCAAAAAGAGTATTGATTCAATCGCCAAGAGTACCTACCTATGATTTAAAACCTGAGATGAGTGCCTATGAAATCACTGAAGCGGTTTTAAAAGAATTAGATTCTAAAGTTCATGATGTAGTTATTCTAAACTTCGCCAATGGTGATATGGTTGGACATACTGGAGTCATACCTGCAGCTGTCAAGGCAGTTGAAGCAGTAGATGATTGCGTTGGTAAAGTAGTAAATAAAGTTAAAGAACTAGGTGGAATAGCATTGATTACAGCTGACCACGGTAACTGTGAAAAGATGATAGCTGAAGACGGCACAATTTTTACTGCCCATACAACTAATCTTGTTCCATTTATCGTAACTGATGAATTGGTGACTTTAAGACCTTCAGGCAACTTAGGAGATATCGCACCGACAATGTTAAAATTACTTGAACTTGATCAACCAAAAGCAATGACTGGAGTATCAATCATTGAATAGATATGATACTTCATTGAAGTATATTAAACCCAAAGATTTAATTTTTGTAATTTTATATGGTGGTGTGCTTTCTATTCTGTTTGGTGTATTGCTTGGCTTTATCGATTATTACATCAGTTTTGGTATCGGTATAAGCTTTGCAGGAATTTTATTCTTTTTAAGCAGTATGCAGATTGGAAAACTTGTAAGAAAACAGTATGAGTTTCCTCATATCGTCTACATCATAATAACTGCAGTCTTTTTAATCATTCAAGCAATCATTATTTTCTTTTTACCAACAATATTTACAATAGTTAAAGAGAATAATGCGCCAGAATTAGTTTTCGATTTTAGACTTTACTGGTTAGTTTTAAAGAATTTTATCAGCAGTTTATTTTCAAGCTTCAATTTTAATCTTTGGTTAAGTGTATTTGTTTTTTCAATAGGAGTATATTTAGGAGTTAAACAAACTTATTAAGTTTAAAAAAATAGATATAAAGGAGATGGTTTAAATGCCAAATATTAGTAACATTTATGCAAGAGAAGTATTAGATTCAAGAGGTAACCCAACTGTTGAGGTCGAAGTTATTACAGAATCAGGTGCTTTTGGTCGCGCTATCGTTCCAAGTGGAGCGTCTACAGGCGAACATGAAGCAATTGAATTAAGAGACGGAGATAAATCAAGATACCTTGGCAAGGGTGTTTTACAAGCTGTAAAAAACGTTAATGAAGTTATCGCTCCTAACCTAATTGGTTATGATGTGACTTTCCAAACTTCAATTGACAAAATTATGCTAGAATTAGATGGAACAAAAAACAAATCAAAACTAGGAGCTAACGCTATCTTAGGTGTTTCTATGGCAGTTGCTAGAGCAGCAGCTGATTATGTTGGCTTACCACTTTACTTATATTTAGGTGGATTTAACGCAAAACAACTTCCAACACCAATGATGAATATCATCAATGGTGGATCACATGCAGATAATAACGTTGACTTCCAAGAATTCATGATTATGCCTGTTGGGGCTAAAACCTTTAAAGAAGCTTTAAGAATGGGCGCTGAAGTGTTCCACAACTTAAAGAAAGTATTATCAAGCAAAGGCTTTAACACAGCTGTAGGTGACGAAGGCGGTTTCGCTCCAGACTTACAGTCAAATGAAGATGGTATCAAAGTTATCCTAGAAGCAATTGAAAAAGCAGGATTTGTACCTGGAAAAGACGTTTATATCGCTATGGACGTAGCTGCTTCAGAATTCTATAACAAACAAACTAAACTTTATGAACTAAAAGGCGAAGGCAAAACTTTAAACGCTCAAGAAATGGTTAAATTCTATGAAGGTTTAGTAGAAAAATACCCAATCATCTCAATTGAAGATGGTTTAGATGAAAACGATTGGGAAGGCTGGAAAGCTTTAACAGATGCACTAGGCAAGAAAATTCAATTAGTTGGTGATGACTTATTCGTTACTAACACAGAAAAATTAGCTAGAGGTATTGAACAAGGTATCGCTAACTCAATTTTAATTAAAGTTAACCAAATCGGTACTTTAACAGAAACTTTCAATGCGATTGAAATGGCAAAACGCGCTGGTTACACTGCAGTTGTATCACACAGAAGTGGTGAAACGGAAGACACAACAATCGCAGAAATCGCAGTTGCGACAAACGCTGGTCAAATTAAAACTGGATCATTATCAAGAACTGACCGTATTGCAAAATACAATCAATTATTAAGAATTGAAGAAGAACTTGATGAAGTGGCTGAATACAAAGGTTTAGATTCTTTCTACAACCTACGTTAACATAAAAAAAGATGTTTTTGGGTATTCCAAAAACATTTTTTTATGGTATAATGTTAATGCTGAGTATATTTTAAAAATCAAGGAGGGTAGACTATGACTTGGTTACATTGGGTATTGTTCGCAATAGCTTTAATATTAATCACTTTAGTAATGGTTCAAGAATCTAAAGATGATGTTAAAAATACATTTTCTGGTGAAAAATCAGACCTTTTCAAAAACCAAAAGCAAAGAGGATCAGAATTGTTTATGGCAAGACTGACAACCGGAGTATCAATTGTTTTTGCAGTTTTTGCAGTTTTAGCATTAGTCATTATTTAAGAACACATTAAGTGTTCTTTTTTCTTTCTTGAAGAAAGGAGATTTATTTAAGATGAAAACTACAGTATATAACTTAATAAAAAGAGCTCCTTACAAAGAAAGGACTTTAATTGCTATGGCTAGTAATCTTCACTTGTCTAGCAAGAAAGATTTTCAAGAACTAACTAAAACATTAGATATTTTAATTAAAGAAAATCAAATCTATAAAGATAAATCCGGTCACTATAACATCTTAGAAAAGAGCGAAGTGTTAGTTACAGGTAGACTTGATTTAAAGGCACAAGGTTACGGTTTTATCGTTGTTGAAGACAAAGAAATGCCAGACGTCTACATTTCTAGAAGTAATATCAACTCCGCTATGGATAATGACTTATGTTTAGTTAAGATTACTAACATCAAGAATAAAGAAAAAATCGAAGGTTCAATTGAAAAGGTTTTAGAAAGAAACCTTTCAGTAGTTGTTGGCGAGTACTATAATGGTCAAATCTTTCCTAAAGATCTTCATGACGACATCGCCTTAAAACTTGTAAAAGAAGATCAAAAACAAGTAAAAAATCATCAGTTAATTAAAGCGAAAATCATCAATTACAAACATAAATATTTTAAAGATTGTGAGTTAATTGAAGTTATCGGCCATGTTGATGATGAAGGCATAGAAACACTTGAAGTGGTTCATAAATTCAATCTAATCAATAAGTTTACCGCTGAAGAAGAACTTTTCGCAAAGTCTGTTAGTCAAGAAGTAAAAGAAGATGAAATCATCGGCAGAAGCGATTTAAGAAAAGAAACAATTTTTACCATTGACTCAGAAAGCACCAAAGACATTGATGACGCTATTTCGATTAAAAAAATTAAAGATGATTATTTGTTAGGTGTACATATCGCTGATGACAGTTATTATGTAAAAGAGGATTCAATTCTTGATAAAGCCGCTTTTTACCGTGGAACCAGCGTTTATTTAGCTGATTCAGTTATCCCTATGCTACCAAAAGCCTTATCAAATGGTATTTGTTCGCTCAATCCAAGAGTTGACCGTTTAACCTTAACTTGCGAGATGCAAATAAATAAAAAAGGTGAAGTGGTTAAATATTCTATTTTTCCATCTGTCATCAATAGCAAATATAAGATGACTTACACAAATATCAACAAAATGTTAAACGACGATCAAGAAATTATTGAAGAATACTCTGATATTTATCAAGACGTACTACTTATGCAAGAACTACAAAATATCCTCTTCGATATTCGTGAAAAAATGGGGTCAATCGACTTTGAAACCCTTGAACCGAAGCTTTTATTTGATGAACATGGCAAGCTAAGTGATATCGTCATTAGAGAAAGACAAACTGCCGAAAGAATGATCGAAGAATTCATGCTTGTGGCTAATCAAGTAGTCGCAACTCATATTTTCAATCAAAAGTTACCATTCATCTACCGTATCCATGAATTACCAAATGCGCAAAAACTAGAAAATGTTTTTGAATTTGTCAAGAAATTAGGATATGATAATTATGAAGGCGATTACTCTCAAGAAAACTTGCAAGAACTGCTTAAAGCAGTAGAAAACACTACTTACGAAAAAGTAGTAACTACTCTTTTGTTAAGATCGATGTCAAAAGCAAGATATTCAAGAGAAAACAAAGGCCATTATGGGTTAGCATTTGACAACTATACACATTTTACTTCACCAATAAGAAGATATCCTGACCTTATTGTTCACCGTTTCTTGAGAAAATATGTTTTCAACAACGATCGTTTCTATAATGAGAAAACAATTGAAAGACTTGATGAAATAGCTAAACAATCGTCAGATACTGAAAAACAAGCCATGAACGCTGAAAGAGAAGTTTTGGATATTAAAAAGGCAGAATATATGGAAAACCATATCAATGAAGAATACCAAGGCGTTATCTCTTCTGTTCTTAAATTCGGTATGTTTATCGAACTTCCTAATACAATTGAAGGTTTAGTACATATCTCATCATTCAAAGAACAAATGCAATATGATGAAGTAAATATGCAACTTAAATCAACTGAATCAGATAAAATGTATCAAATCGGTCAAGTTGTAACAATCAAGGTAGCGAAAGTTAACCGCTTATTAGGTAGAATCGATTTTGTACTTGTATAAAAAAGGAGCACTTTAACCATGAAAATATTAGCTAACAATAAAAAGGTGGGCCACGACTACTATATATTAGAAACCTTTGAATGTGGTATTGTCTTAAAAGGTACAGAAATTAAATCTATTCGTTTAGGCAAGTTTTCAATTAATGAAGCTTATGTAAAAATATCTAATGACTTTCAAGCATATATCATCAATATGCATGTTGCTAAGTATGAGCAAGGAAATATCTTTAACCACAAAGAAACAAGAAATAAAAAGTTGTTATTATCCAAAAGAGAAATAATTAAATTATCACAAAAACTAAAACTTGAAGGGCTTACCTTGGTTCCAACCAAGGTATATCTCAATGAAGGTCTTTGTAAAATAGAGATTGCTTTATGTAAGGGTAAAAAACTTTATGATAAACGTGAGTCTCAAAGAGAAAAAGACGCTACCAAAAGAATGGAAAAAGTGATAAAATATTAGTATGGGGCTGTTTTCTGGATTCGACAGGGTAGTTCAAGTTTAATAAGCATGCAATCGGCAGATTTAAAAATGCAGGTTAAATATAACCGGAAATCAAAATTACGCTTTCGCAGCTTAAGAAGAAGTTGCGGGTTCATCGGGGTTTGCCTATAGGCTCTTTTGAACTTCAGAATATAGGACCGCTCAATCGTCTGCAATCTTAAGATTATTGGGTTAAACTAATAGGATTAGGCACTCATCAGTTGGTTAACTAGCAGGTGTTTGCTGAAACAATATAGTTAACTAAGCATGTAGAAAGTTAAATGATTGGCTATTTTGGACAGGGGTTCAAATCCCCTCAGCTCCACCATTAGCAAAGCATTGGCCTAATACAATTTGTATTAGGTCTTTTTTTTGCCCAAATAGAGCCATTTATCTATTTTTTATTTGTACTAAATCATATAGAAATGCAATATTGAATTACTCATATTACTACAAAAAAAGTAATTACTTACACGATTACTCCAAAAATTTACACGATTATAAGCAGAAATACACGATTTGAGATATTTTTACACGATTACAATAAGTTATGCTTTTTTTGAGACTATATAGTGTATAATTATGATAATGATTGTTTAGTATTAAACCGTTACACGCATCAGTTTCAATAATTAAGGTGAGGAGCCAATGAGACGATTCAAATACCCATTTTCAAAGCACATTGACAAGAAATTGCTTAGAAAAAGAATTGATTTACTAGATAATTCAGCACGACAAAGATATATTGCTAATAGACGGTTTCGCCAAATTTTTGGAACACTATTTTGGATTTTGTTCGTTTTTTTTCTGGGTATTATGATTTTTCTTGAGCAAAATATAGAACCAGTGATTGGAAAGACCTTATATACGATTTTGGTTATTTTTGTCAGCCTAATTTTACCGGCATTGTTATTATCTTATCCATATCGAAAACTGGAGAAACATTATCCACCTCAGTCATTAGAAATCATTCCAAAAGATATTATTGCTATCATTAATATAAAGCTATTGAAATACTATAAAATTCCAGAAAACTATATAGTTACCAAATGTTATGATTCTTCAAATCAGCTTCTTGTTGATAAGGATGTATTGCTTTTTTTTCACAATGACAAATTAAGGATTGTGAATGATTTTACATCAACAATCAAGGATTTCGGTTGTTATGAATTTAGATTGAATGAGTATACTTTGTCATACGGAAAAAATGAGGATATTATTACAACCGAGATTGAGACAGAGAAGTTTTATTTATCATTAGGAAAAAGAGCTAAACCGTTTATTAATAATAAGGGAGAAAATTATGATTACCAAAGAAGATTGGAGATACATTAACGGAGAACGTCTAAAAGGTAGAGAATTTGTTTTTAAAGAATACAAACCAATAAACGATGATAATGATCATGATCATTGCAGTTTTTGCTGGGCTAAGTTAAGCTTAACAATCAATGATGCACTAAAAGAGGGTTATCAAACAATCTTGGAACCAATTTTTTGGAAAGGTAAGGAACGAAAACGCGATGAATGGGTTTGCTCAGAATGCTTCAAGGATTTTCAAGACATTTTAGGATTGAAAATAAAAGATTCAGAGTAACTCAGAAAATTGAATCAGGAGGTTTGTAAGTATGTTTCATACATTTAGTAACATAGAAGAACGCAGAGAATTTGGGGGTACTGCTTTTATCGAAATTCAATATTGTAGATTAAATGCTGATACAAAACTGAAGAAGATAGTTGCCGTCAAATCTATTCAAAATTGGATGGATGACTCTCTATACATTTATGTCGATGATATTGATTTATTCATAAGTAATTATGGAAGAATTTTCAATATGGGTACATATAATAATATGCAAACAGGTATTGTAGATGTGTTCGGAATTAATTACTATACAGTGGATGACGTTAAGAGTATGGTTGAAATGATAATTAAAGAGAAACCGCTAAATTATCAAAAGTTAGTGAATTGGCTTAAAAATGCAACTCAATATAATGGGTTTTATCTTCTAGGCATATAGTTAAAGATTTCCGTTTATTAGGGTAATGTAGTGACACATTATTTAGGGGTGCTAAAATTTCATCAAGGGTGCTAAAAAAAGTAGTAGGGGTGCTAAAAATCCTGATGGGGTGCTAATTTGTATCAAAATAGGTAATGCAACCCATTTGCAGAGCATTGGTCTGATACGATTAGGTATCAGGCCTTTTTTGTCTTAATATAGGCGTTTCTCAACTTCAGCATTGTACTAAAATAGTTGTGGCTATAGCCATAGAATAACCTATTTTGATACAAATTTGGCAAAAAATAAATGGCTCTAAATGATTACACTTTGAAATACACTTTTAGAATGGATTTACACGATTACAGACAAATGCTTTTTTCAAGAAACTACACTAGTTTTTAAGGATAACTTTTTTTAACAATGTACGAAGAATAAGTGTTATTTTTCAAAAATAAAAAAACGAGATCTATATTGACAATTTATTATTAACATGGTATTATTCAAATTAAGGGTTACATAACGCGTGGGAGAGATGAATAAATGATAATATAACATATGAAATGAAAAATCATACAATCTATGTTAGTCGAATCAATGGAAATCAGATTATACTACCAAACAACCCTAACTTAACAAACAAGGATTTAAAACGTATTTTCCATAAGAATCATATGGATGATAAAATAGCGAATACTGATACATACCAAAAAGAATTATTCAAAACAATATACATAAGCCTACATGCATCAAGCAAGTGTAACATGAATTGTAAATACTGCTTCATGCAAGATAGACCTGATGTGAATATAACAATCGATGAAGCAAAACGTTTCATCGATTTTATTATATCGGAGTTTCCTAAAGCAGAGAAATTCATAGTTGATCCAACTGGATCAGGAGAACCATTACTGAGGATGCAGTTCATCCATGAATTAGCAAAATATTGCCATTTGAAGAGTGATGAGATCTGTAAAGAAGTACTACCTATGCTAGTTACAAATGGAACATTACTTACTAAAGAGAATGTAGATAAATTACAGTCAGCTGGGTATATCTTTGGAATCAGTATTGATGGATATCAAAAAACACATGATGCGAACAGATTAAACAAAAAACAAGAAGGCACATACAAACAAATCATCAGTAACGTCAAAAATATCAAACATCGGGAATATCTTGGCGTAGCTGTTACTTTGACGAATGATAAGATAGACCTTGTCAAAGCATTTAAGACATTATCTAAGTACTTCACCACCATCAGTATCAAACCGGTAAGAAGCTTTGATCATAGTGTAGAAGGTATTAACGAAGACAATATTGAAGAGATAAAACATCAATACACAAGATTATACAAATACATATTACAGAAGACATTGAATGGTAAACTAGATTCATTAGGAGTTTTATTAAATGGTGATGACTACTTCGGGAAATTCATACAGAGAGTCATACTGAATCACAAGGTCAGCACTAGATGTGATGCTGGGTTGGGAAGATTCTCATTAACGCCCAACAAGAAGATTATTGCTTGTCCTGGAAGTGTTAGCATTAAAGAGATGGAATTAGGAACTCTTGACACTGGACTCAATCAAGAGAAGACGAATCATTTCTGGAGTATTCAGTTAGAAAGAAAACATTGTCAAGATTGTGAAGCCAGATATGTTTGTGGTGGGGAATGCATGGTTGTCTCATATTACAAAGACAAGAAACTTGACTCGGTCGATGAGGTAATGTGCGAACTCAAAAAGCATCTATTTGAATTGGCTGTTAAACTAAAGTTTGAATTGATATTTCAAAATGAAGAGTTATTCAACGCAGTCTATGAAGGATGTCAAAGAAAAGCGGATCGATTCCAAGAAGACAAAGAACTTTCTGCCACCCTCAAGAAACTTAGCGGACAATACACATTCATGGAGCTTAAGAAAATCAAAGATGAGAATATTGAACATTATCTCAGGATAAAGGAGGAGAGCTGTGAGAATTCATAAATATATTTTATCTTTACTATTGGTATCATTACTGGTTTTTGTAAATTCATGTGCGTCAAAAATGGTAAATGAGGTTATTCTTATACCTAATATTTCAGGAATTCACGAACATTCAGAAACTATAATTATTCCAGATATTTCAACATA
>PGXI01000135.1 GCA_002839125.1 Tenericutes bacterium HGW-Tenericutes-5 | reverse complement strand
AATCTTGATGTAACTAACCTATCTGACTACATAAGTTTAAAAGAAAAAATTGATGAATCTGGTTTAGATTCCGAGAGAATGTTTTACTTAGCAGTTCCGCCACAACTATTTCCTGTAATCGCAAGAGGTATCAGTGAATCCGGTTTAATCAAAAAGAATGAAGAAAATTCTCGGATTGTTTTTGAAAAACCTTTTGGTGAAGACTTAAAAAGCGCTAAAGAAATCAATTCTAAACTTTGGCAATATTTCGATGAAAAGCAAATCTATCGTATTGATCATTATCTCGGAAAAGAAATGATCCAAAACGTCTTAGTTGTGAGATTTGCCAATATTATCTTTGAAAATAATTGGGATAGTTCTTCGATCGAAAACATCATTATTCTCGCTAAAGAAAAAGATGGAATTTTCAATCGGGGAAATTACTATGATAAAGTTGGCGCCTTAAAAGATATGGTTCAATCACATCTAATGCAAATGGTTGCTTTAGTTACTATGGAAAAACCAAGCCAATTTACTTCAGATAAAATTAAAGACGAAAAAGTAAAGGTAATTAAAAACCTAAAAATTGATAAAGATCACATTATACTCGGTCAATATCAAGGTTATAAAGCCGTAAAAAATGTTGATTATAACTCTAATACTGAAACCTTTGTTTATGCAAAAGCATATATTGATAATGAAAGATGGAAAAATGTACCGATTCATTTAATAACCGGTAAACAACTAGATGAGAAAAAATCAGAAATTATCATCAACTTTAAAAACAATGACTTATTCTTTAAAAATAGCCATCGCAACAAACTAGTTATTAGAGTCGCACCGATTGAAGGCGTAAACTTTATCTTTAATGTTAAAGAAGCTGGTTTAAATGATAAAATAGTCCCAGCGACTTTAGATTACTGCCATAGTTGTGAAGTATTAGGCAATACCCCAGAAGCATATGAAAAACTATTGCTTGATCTTTCTAACAAGCAAAACTCTTTATTTACTCGATGGGATGAAATTGAAACTTCTTGGAAAATAATCGATGAACTAAAACTTCATAATCTTAAACCTTTAATCTATAATAATTACCAAGAATTAAAAAATGAAATTATTAAAATAAGTGAGGATTTAAAATATGATTTATGATATTTCGATGACTATTCATCCAAAGATGATGGTTTACAAAGACAAAGAAGAAAAATATCCTAAGATTAAACAAGTAAATTTCTTCGAAAAAGAAGGTAATTATGAATCTGAAATCAAGATGAATCTTCACACTGGAACTCATATAGATTTTCCTTTACATATGATAAAAGACGCTGCTAATTCTAATACTGAAAATCTTGATATCTTAACCGGTAAAGCTAAAGTATTTGATGTAACGCACTTAAAAGAAAAAATCACTTATGAAGATATTAAAAACTTTCAAATTGAAACAAATGACTTCGTAATCTTTAAAACTAAAAACAGTTTATCAGAAGTGTTTGATTATGATTTTATCTATGTAGATGAATCCGCAGCTTCATACCTTGCAAAAAAGAAAGTTCGTGGTGTAGGAATTGATGCACTTGGTATTGAACGTGCTCAAAAAAATCATCCAACCCACAAAATTCTTTTATCAAACGATATCATTATCCTTGAAGGATTAAGACTAAAAAGTGTACCAGAAGACAAGTACAAACTCTTCTGCTTGCCTTTAAAAATCGCTCAGGTAGAAGCTTTACCAGTAAGAGCTATATTAATTAAGTAAGACTAAAATTTTAAAAAAATAAACTCTCAAACCTAAATCAAGATTTGAGAGTTTTTTTATTTTGAATAAAATTTTTAAGCGTTGATTAATCCGTAAATCATACCCATTAAAAACGCTATTGCTCCAGCAATTACGGCAATCATCGAT
>PGXI01000016.1 GCA_002839125.1 Tenericutes bacterium HGW-Tenericutes-5 | reverse complement strand
ATTAAATTCTTTGAAAATAAAGGAGTTAAATCGCTAGAAGATTTATATTATGAAATCGGTAAAAACGTAATTTCACCGATTGGCGCAATTAATTTAATAATCGGTAAACCTGAAGTTACCGAACAAGATTTATTAGAAAAATATTCCAAAGAACAAGATGAGAAGAAGAAACGCTACTTGCATTCAGATATCAACATTATCGTTGAAGGTCTAGATAAACCTTCAGTAAAACTCGGTAATTGTTGTAACCCAATTTTAGGTGATGACATCGTTGGCTACATTACGAAAAGTTCAGGAATTGTTGTTCACAGAAGAGAATGCAAGAATATCGAAACCTTCGACGAGAACCGTCTTATTGATGTAAACTGGGGTAATAACACAACCAAACGTTATGTTACCAACCTTAAGATAGGGGTTTTAAACCGTGATAATATTTTAGCGGAAATCATCAATGCCGCCACTTCTTCAAAAGCTAAAATAGCCCAAGTTTCAGCTCAATCGAATGATGTTAAAGAAGGAACTATCAGAATGAAAATTGAAATTGGCAGTGTGCTTGAATTGGATAATGTAATCGCCAATATTCAAAAAGTAAAGAACGTCTACTCAATTGAGAGGTTAGGCCAATGAGAGTAGTAGTTCAACGTGTCGCAAAAGCTCTAGTAAAAGTTAACCAAGAAGTTGTATCAAGTATTGAAAATGGTCTTTTATTGCTAGTGGGTTTTACTCAAGGTGATGGGATAGAGCATTTAGAATATGTCGCAAGAAAAGTTGCGCGACTAAGAATATTTGAAGATGATCAAGGCTTAATGAATTTAGATATTAAACAGGTAAACGGAAAAATTCTTTCCATCTCACAATTTACGGTTTACGGAGATACAGTAAAAAGCAATCGCCCTTCATTTACTAAAGCTTTAAATTATCAAGAAGCTAATTTACTTTACCAAAAATTTAACGAAATCTTAAGAAGAGATCATGATTTAGAAGTTTTTCCAGGTGTATTTGGCGAACATATGGATGTCGAACTAGTCAATAGTGGCCCAGTTACGATAATTATTGAAAAAGAATAGTTAATCCTATTTGACTAGAGTGAAAAAAAATAATATAATAACTATATATCAATCAGGAGGAAATTATGGAAAAGAAAGAAAAAGTCTTTGAAAAGATAAAAGAAATGATCGTCCAAGAATTAGGTGTTAAGCCTGAAGTTGTAGTTTTAGATGCTGGTTTAGCCGAAGATTTTGGCGCTGATTCATTAGATGCACTAGAATTATTCAACCAAATTGAAAGCGAATTCCTTATTACAATTTCTGACGAAGCAGCTACAGAAATGAAAGATGTTAAGGACTTAGTTGATTATGTAACAAATCAAGTTAGTGATAACTACTTCGAATAAGAGTAAAAATCACTTTCTTTAAAAAGAAGTGTCGTCCTTTATTAAGGGCGACTTTTTAAAAAGAGAGGTCGAGAAAATGATAAACAAAATAAAAGGTACTCAAGACATTCTACCTTCAGAAATTAATAAATGGCAAGATTTAGAAGAAGTGATGCGCAACGTCTCTAAACTCTTTAACTTTAAAGAGATTAGAACTCCGATATTTGAAGCTTCCGAGCTTTTCCATCGCTCAGTAGGTGAAACTACCGATATCGTTAAAAAAGAAACCTATGACTTTGAAGACCGTGGAAAACGCATGAATACACTTCGTCCCGAAGGGACTGCAAGTGTTGTAAGATCGGTAATAGAAAATAAGCTTTATACTGAAGAAAATCTACCCTTAAAGCTTTACTACTATGGACCGATGTTTCGATATGAAAGACCACAAAAGGGTCGTCAAAGACAATTTCACCAATTTGGTGCCGAAATTATCGGTACTGATTCACCTCTAGCTGATGCGGAAATTATCAATTTCGCTGCTACATTTTTAAAAGCATTAAAAATTAATGATATAAAAATTCAAATTAACTCTTTAGGTGATCAAGAATCAAAACAAAAATATATGGAAGCCTTAAGAGAATACTTAAAACCAAATATCAAACACTTATGCAATGATTGTAATCGTCGATATGAAGAAAATCCTTTACGGGTTCTTGACTGCAAAGTTGATATGGACAATCCAGTTTTAATAAACGCACCTAAACCACTTGATTATTTATCAGATGAAGCAAAAATGCATTTTGATCACGTTATTATGGCTTTAGAAGAACTCGACCTTGACTACACAATTAATAAGAATTTAGTTAGAGGTTTAGACTATTACACGCATACAGTTTTTGAAATAACATCAGACTTAGAAACACTAGGTTCACAATCAACGCTTGTTGGCGGTGGTCGTTATAACAATCTCTATAAATCTCTAGAAGGTCCAGATCTTCCAGCAGTTGGTTTTGCATTTGGTATTGAAAGACTGTTATTAGCGCTTGAAGCAATTAATAAAGAGGAAAGCAAAGATTTTATCCATTGTTATTTTCTTTCAATTGGTGATATCTACCAAACTGAAGCTTTAAAGATAATCAATGACCTTCGTCACGGTGGAATCATCATTGATTATGACTTCTTTAACAAAAATCTTAAACAACAATTTAAACAAGCAGATAGGCTTAATCCTAAATACTATTTAATCTATGGTGAAGAAGAAGCTAAGAAACGCACTATCAACGTTAAATCAACTGAAACTAAAGAACAAGTAGAAGTTGATATTGATAATCTTTACCAATATCTAGTCAATGGTCTAACCAACAGATCTTGCAGCGGCGGCTGCGGAAGTTGTGATGGTTGTTAAATAATACAAGTAAACCTATTTATTTAGGTTTTCTTTGTGATATAATTATCTCATTAAGGATGTGATTTTCACTTTGAAAAAGCCAAAAGTATCAGATGAACAATTAAATCGTATCATAAAATATTTAGCGATAATTATTCTTGGTTTCGGAATAGTTCTTTTAGCTATTCAGTTCAATGATTTTTGGGGTTGGATTTTAGGTGCTATAAGAGCCGTAATAATCCCGGTTGCTCTGGCCTATTTTAGTGCTCTGATCATTTTCCCTTTAATTAAGCTTTTAGAAAAAAAGGGAATTGGCCCAAGGGGATTTTCTCTAGCTATTGTCTTTATCTTAACCGTTGGTTTAATCTTTGTGGCGTTTTATTTTCTAACACCATTAATCATCAATGAAATTAAGAACTTCTTCGCTGATGACTTTCCATCGATTGTTGACTATATCACAAATGACTTACGAGACGAGTTCATCTTCGGTGGTGATTTATATGATCAAATAGTTGGTTATATTAATGAAACCAATGTTATTCAAGACTCAATTGATCAATTCGTTCCAAGTCTTATTGCGTCATTAAGCGGATTATTACTGCCGCTTTTAACTGCTTTTGCACTTCTACCGATTCTCTTGATACTTTACTTGAACGATTATGAAGTAATTTCAGAAAGAATCAGATCAATAATTCCGGCAAAACACGAAAAAAATGCCGCTGAGTTAGGTTCAAGATTAAATCAAACCGTTGGTGCTTACCTTAGAGGCCAGTTGATGTTAATGGTTGTTTTAGGGGCAGTTGCGACAATTGTATACAAACTAATCGGTTTAAAATATTACTTTTTCTTTGGTTTCTTAGTTGGTGTTACTAATATCATTCCATATTTTGGGATGATTATAGCCGCTGTTCCACCGATTATCTATACCTTTATTGCTACATCAGGACCAGGACCTTTGTTGGTTTTAGTGGTAAACGTTGTCTTACAGTTCTTCGAAGGTAATATCTTCCAACCGCTTATCATGTCACATCAATTATCAATCCATCCGATCGTTATCATCATATCAATTCTATTCTTTGGTTCTTTATTTGGAGCTTTAGGGGTAATTTTCGCTTCACCAATGGCTGCTTCAATTAGAGTAATATACCGTTTCTTCAGTGATTTGCGAAAAGAGAAGTTAAAGAATAATGTTGCTGGGGCGAATGCTCCATGATAAAAAATAATCGACCAAGAATCTATTCGAAGTTTGAAATTAACTCAATATTGTTCTATGCAACAATGATTCTTTTCATCCCCTTGGTCTTGGTTTTCACCTTTGTTTTCAATATTGAATACTCATTTGACGTTAAAATATTTCTGCTTTACTTATTAGCCGTTACAACAGTAATCACTTTAATTGGACTTTCAATCATCCTCTTAAAAAGAGATAAAATGAAAAGACATGTAAAAGCTACTTATATTTCTGAATTTTACTATTTAGTTACGATATCGATTTTTGGAGTTTTAGGAGTAATTGTTCTTTACAACTATCTTGGGGGACCACAAAATTTTATTCCAAATATCTTTGTAATACTATTAGTTTTATTCGTCTATATTTTACTGCGCTTAGGCCGTAAATATTTTAACCTTAAATACACAAAGAAAAAATAATGGCTGCGTATTTGCAGCCTTTGTTATAGAAAGAAGTAAATTTATGAGATTTAATCGTTTAATTAATTTAATTGGTCAAGACAAATTTCTTGAATTAAGTTCAAAACAAGTTATTATCTTCGGACTTGGTGGTGTCGGTTCATTCGCAGCTGAAGCTATCGCAAGAAGTGGTATAATGAAGATGACAGTAGTCGATTATGACTTTGTTGATATTACCAATATTAATCGCCAACTAGTGGCT
Source organism: Tenericutes bacterium HGW-Tenericutes-5 (assembly GCA_002839125.1). Taxonomy (GTDB): domain Bacteria; phylum Bacillota_I; class Bacilli_A; order Izemoplasmatales; family Hujiaoplasmataceae; genus UBA2289. The sequence goes on along the minus strand of PGXI01000016.1, from coordinate 12,079 downwards.
TTAGAATCAACTATTGGCGAACTTAAGGTAGATGTCTTTAAAAAAAGGGCTCTCGATATCAATCCAAAGATTAGCATAGAAGCTCTAAATTTAAAAGTTACTGAAGAAAATATTAGTAGTATTTTAAACAAACCATACGACTTTGTTATTGACTGTATCGATGATGTTTCTGCAAAAGTTGCGATTGCTAAGTTTTGCCTTGATAATCGCTTAAGACTGATAACCTCAGCCGGATTCGCAAATAAAAGCAAACCGGAAATGATTAAAGTCGCAAAACTTAATCAAACTAAAGTTTGTCCACTAGCAAAGACATTAAGATACAAATTAAAAACACTTGGGTATCCTTTAACGATTGATGTTGCTTATTCTGAAGAACAACCCTTAAAAGTCATCGATAAAACAATACTTGGGTCAAATGCATATGTTCCACCTGCAGCGGGACTAATAATAGCTTCACATGTTATTAATAATTTGATAGGAGAAGAAGAAAAATGAAAAAAATAATTTTAGCTGGTGGATGCTTCTGGGGCGTCCAAGCATATTATGATAAAGTAAGTGGTGTAAAGAAAACCGAAGTAGGTTACACTGACGGAGATTTTCCTAACCCTACATATGAACAAGTCTGCAATGGTTCTAATCATGCAGAAGCAGTTTATATTGAATATGAAGAAACTGAAGTAAGTTTAAAAAGGATTCTTGATCATTTCTTTCAAATCATCGATCCTACTACTTTAAACCGCCAAGGTAATGATATTGGTAGACAATACCGCACAGCAATCTTTTACTTTACCGAAGAAGATCATGAATTTATCAAAAACTATATTTCCGCAATAAAAGCCAATTATGCTAAGGAAATTAAAACTGAATTAAAAAAAGCGGTCGAGTTTTACCCGGCTGAAAGCTATCACCAAAAATATCTTCGCAAGAATCCTTGCGGCTATTGCCACATTGATTTAAGCCTTGTGGATGAATTAGATAAAGAATTTTTTAAATAAGATAAACACTGGAGGTAAACTATGAAAAGAACAGACTACATCGGTTGGGATGAATATTTTATGGGAGTAGCAAGCCTTTCCGCAATGCGTTCAAAAGATGATAGCTCTCAAGTTGGCGCTTGTATTGTTAATGAGAAAAACCGCATTGTTGGAATCGGCTACAATGGTTTTCCAATTGGCTGCAGCGATGATGACCTCCCTTGGGATAAAAACGATGACTTTCTAAAGTCTAAATATGCCTATGTCGTTCACGCTGAACCAAATGCAATATTAAATTCGACAGTGGATTTAGCTGGTTCAAGAATTTATGTTACTCTATACCCTTGTAACGAATGCGCTAAGCTAATAATCCAATCAGGAATCAAAGAAGTCATTTATTTAGAACATAAATACCCTAATGATCCTGTGTTTATTGCTTCCGCAAGACTTTTTAATCTCGCTAATATCAAAGTTAGAAAACTAGAAAACTATAATTTAAGGATTATAAAATAATGAAAGAGTTAACGAAACATTATCTCCCAATTATTAAAGCTTTAATTATTCCTTACTTATTTTTCTTCTTTGTCCTATTCTACCCAATAGCTTATTTTGTTGATACACCTGGTGGTATAACTGAAGTAGAAAGCATTATCTCAGTTGATTATAACCAAGATAAAGAAATAACAGGAACAATCTCATCGACCTATATTGTTTCAATCAATCGGCCGACTTTTTTCCAGTTTATGCTTAGTTCTTTCTCAGATTATAATTACGCTAACGTAATCAGAGGTACCTACGCAAATTATACGAATGAAGAAATCAATCAAATAAGTTACCTCGACAAAGAAACTAGCGTGAATGCTGCAGTTATTGTTGCTTATCAAAAAGCGCAAGATTTAAATCAAGATATCATAATTGATTACTATGAGAAAGTAATGGTCTTTGGTAAAGCAACTTATCTTTCCTATTATGACGATATTGAATTCGGTGATGAGTTCCTCTATCTAATCGGTGACTCTGATCAAGTGGTTGATGATCATACACAAATCGGTCCAAACACTCAAAATGCCTCTAGCTACGAGTTTTTCTTTAAGAACTCTGAAGGGGAAACTTATTCAAGAATACTTACTAAAGATGAAGAAACAAACCTTTTTGGTATCACTCTTAAACTATATTATTTAGTTAATAAAGACACTATATTCCCAAAATATCAAGAACAGTCATCTAACATTGGTGGTCCAAGTGGCGGACTTTTGCAAACTTTAGCAATCTACAACATGTTGGTTGAAGAAGATATTACCAAGGGTCTTAAAATAGCTGGGACAGGGACTATTAATTATGATGGATCAGTAGGATATATCGGTGGTGTTGAACAAAAAATCATTACTGCTTACCTAAATAAAGTTGATGTTTTCTTTATTCCTTTCTTAAGTGAAACTTATACCTATGATAATTATTTAGAAGCCTTAAGAGCATGTGAGAAACATGGAATTGATCCAACGGGCTGGTTGGTTCCAGTAGCTTCTTTCCAAGATGCACTAGATTACTTAGCGGGGTTAGAATGATTATGAAAAAATACAAAGAATTAGTTAAAGAATTTAATAACGAATATACCTCAAAAGAATTATCCAGCGCTTATCTAGGAGCATTCTTTTATACAACAATTATTGCTATTCCTTTATTAATTGCAATTGCGCAAATCGTTTCCGTCTACCTTTATTGGTTGACTTTTTGGCTTGTTTTGATTATAATTGTAATGTTTTTGCTTAACTATATTTTTCATCGTTTAACATTAAAAGCTTTGAAACTAAAAAAACCGGAATCCAAAGTAGATGTATGGAAACTTTTCATCTACCAACAAATCGTTATTAATATCTTTTTTGTTATTATTGGATTAATATTTCAACTCATCCTGATTCCAATGTGGATGGTATAGGAGAATTTTATGACTTTATGGATTATTATATTGCTTGGACTAATTGGAATTGATCAAGTAAGTAAAATATGGGCTTCAACTGCCCTTGAAATCGGCGAAACAATTCCAGTAATTAACAACTTCTTTCATATTACCTATACAAGAAATACGGGAGTATTATTCGGAGGTTTAGAAGGTACTGCTTCAGAGTATTTCTGGGTGTTTTTAATCTTTGCAACAGTAGCTACTGTTATCTTTGGCTACATGTTTATTAAAAGCGATTTTAAAGACAAACGATTATTTATCTTTCGCTTATCTTTAGTTTTACTTATCGCTGGAAGCATTGGTAACGCCATTGATAGAGCAGTACAAATAGATCACGCAGTAATTGACTTTATTGATTTTAGAGGTATTTGGCAATATATCTTTAACTTTGCAGATACGTTTTTAAATGTCGGTATTTTCTTATTCTTCATCGATATCTTTTTTCTTGAAAAAAGAAGGGTGGCATCCTAATGGAAGACACAATTTTTGAATACCTTGTTAATGCTTCTGATAAGCTTGAAAGAATTGATAGATTTCTCACTGAAAAATTAGATGGATTTAGTCGTTCTACTATCAAAAGAATTATCTCTGAAAGCAAAGTACAAGTAAATCAAAACCTAGTTAAAGCAAGTTATCAGGTAAAAGTTGATGACTTTATTGAAGTAGGAGAAGTAGACTTTAGTGAAACCGATGTAATTCCTGTTAAAATGGATTTAGATATAATCTATGAAGATGAAGATGTATTAGTGGTAAATAAACCATCTGGGATGGTTGTTCATCCAGCTCCAGGTCATTATCAAGATACTTTGGTTAATGGTTTGCTTTATCATATAAATACACTATCAGACATTAATGGCGAAAAAAGGCCAGGAATAATCCACAGGATTGATAAAGACACCTCAGGACTTTTGATGGTAGCCAAAAACAATACAGCTCATGATATTTTAGCTAAAGAGTTACATGACAAACAAACAAAAAGAGAATATCTAGCAATTGTTGAAGGAGTTATCGCTAATAAACGTGGTAAAATTAACGCTCCAATCGGTAGAGATAAATCTAACCGTTTAAAAATGACGGTAACTAAAGATGGAAAAAATGCCGTCACTAACTTTGAGGTTATTGAAACCTTTTCTGATTCTACACTAATCAAATGTATTCTCGAAACCGGTAGAACTCACCAAATCAGAGTACATATGCAATACATCAATCATCCACTAGTTAACGATTTTGTTTATGGAAACGCTAAAACCAATGATTTTGGTCAATACTTGCACGCTAAATCACTTGGTTTTACTCATCCAAAAACAAAAGAGTGGCTAGAGTTTGAATCAGACTTGCCACAAGAGTTTAAAGACTATATCGAAAATAAAAGAATTAAAAGCCAATAACTTTTAATTCTTTTTTTTAATTATCGATTCTTTCCATATTTTTAAAGTTTAACTTAGCAATTTTTCTAAATATTTCTTCTCCATATTTTAATTTGATAACTTTAGCGATTGCATCGACTCCAGGGCCAGCACCCTTAGGTAACTCAATGCCTATGTCCTTACTTAGTTTATCAAACTCTAATAGAAAATGATATCTGGCAATTATAGCCGCAACCGCTACAGCCTTATGAATACTTTCTGCACCGGTTAAAAAGGTGATATCCTTGACACTTTCTTCAGAACTTAAATATTTAAAATAGTTTTCTTCAGAACAAAATTGATCCAAAATAATCTTTTGATAATCAGGATGTTTGTAAATCATCTTCTTAATCGCATGATTATGGAGATATGCTTTAATTTTGTTCATGTTAAAACCTTTTTCAATCAACTCGTTATATTTGAGATTATTTGTTATTAGGACTTGATGACTTACTGATTTTACTAATTTTTCACCTAAAACAAGAATTTGTTTGTCGGGAATCTTTTTTGAATCCTTAATATCTAAATCATCTAAAAAAGCATAATCTTTTGGGGTGGTATAAGCAGCACACACAACAATCGGGCCAAAAAAATCACCGGTTCCAACTTCATCAGATCCGATAACTTTAAGAGGTAAATATTGGTTGTTATAATCAGTGGGTAAAGCCTCTTCATTATCTAATTCAAGGCCTAAAGCCTTAGCCCATTTGTTATATTCATCTTTTGCCATATCACCTTGAAACATAACTTTCATAGTTTTAAAAACAGTAATCGTTAAATTGTCAGTTTTAAACAGATATTTATGGGTAGGATTATCGGTAAAAGATTCAATCTTCTTGTAGTAAATAACCAATTTTTGAAGATATTTATCATTTATCGTAAAAACATAGTTCATCATCATCAACTCCTCTTTTTATTTTATCATAAAATGTGATAAAATAGAAGGTGCGAAAGAGAGAAGAATATGTACGCGGAGATTAAAAAGTTAGAATTTGACAAGATTTTAAAAATACTTATAAATTATGCCCATACCGACCTTGGCAAAAGACAAGTTTTAGAGATATTTCCTCTTACAAATGTCGAAGAAGTCAAAAGGTTGCTTTTTGAAGTTGAAGAAGCAAAAATAATTATCGAAAGATATGATGAAACACCTTTAACTGGTGTGTTAGATATAACAGAAGTAATTCGGAAAGCAGAAATTGGTTCTGTTCTTTCTATTGACGAACTGATTAGAGTAGTTTCACACCAAGAAGCTATTTCAAGAACAATTAATTTTGTCAAAAAAGTTATATCCTTAGGACTAAATTTTGAATACCTTAAGGGTTACTATGAACGAATCGTTTCGGTAGGCCCGTTAAAGCAAGAAATCGATCGTTGTATTGATAAAAAGGGTGAAGTCTACGATAACGCAACTTCTAAACTTCAAGACATCAGAAAAAAGATTAGAGTAACAGAAGATCGTATCAACACAAAGATGCAGTCTTTATTAAAGAGTGAACAAAATAAGTTATCTGATTCTCTAATAACAATCAGAAATAATCGACTAGTTCTCCCCGTTAAGTTAGAATATAAGAACTCATTTAAAGGAATTATCCATGATCAATCAGCTTCTGGAGAAACTGTCTTCATCGAACCGATTAGTTGTTTTGATATGAATAATGATCTATCAAGATATTTCCTGGAAGAAACAGCTGAAATTGAAAACATTTTACGTATGTTAACCTATAAAGTTGGTGAATACGCACATGAACTAGCTTCTAATTTAGAGATTTTCACATATCTTGATATAGTTTTTGCGAAAGCCAAATATGCTTTAGCTAACGATTTCACAAGACCTGAAATAACAAAAAACACAATTAATTTAATCAACGCTAAACATCCTTTAATTCCAAGAGATGTAGTTGTAGGTAATACGATTAATTTTCATAAATTTAACCACATTATTATAACCGGTCCTAATACCGGTGGTAAAACGGTTGCTTTAAAAACCTTAGGACTTTTAAGCGTCATGGCTCAAGCTGGGCTTTTAATTCCAGTAAACGAAAACAGCGAGACAATCTGTTTTAGTAATATATTCGCTGACATAGGTGATGAACAATCAATTGAACAATCTTTATCAACATTCTCATCACACATCTCAAATATTAAATTTATCCTTGATAAATCAGAAGATAACTCTTTAGTTTTGTTAGATGAAATAGGTTCAGGAACTGACCCTAAAGAAGGTGCTTCTTTGGCAATATCAATCATAGATTTTCTTCGCAAGAAGAAACTTTATTCTATGACTACAACTCATTATCCAGAACTAAAAACCTATGCATACGACCTTGAAAACACTGTTAATGCATCTGTTGAATTCGATATTGAAACTTTAAGACCGACCTATCGTTTAAAAATAGGTATTCCCGGAACTTCAAACGCAATTAAAATCGCAAGAAGACTTGGTCTTAACGAAGAAATTTGCAAACACGCTGAAACTGTTTCCTTGTCTTTTGATACTGACACAGCCAAATTGATCCAAAAGTTAGAAAAACAGAGTCTTGAACTAGATCAAGAACTTACTACTATAAAGGACAAACAGACTCAACTTGAAATTGAAAAGAAAAATTATGAACTTCTACAAAAAGAAGAAAAAATCAAGCAAAACAATCTTTTACGCAATTTTGAAGAAGACCAAAAAAAGCAGCACCAAATTTATCTAGAAAAAGCTCAACAATTAATTAAAGAACTTGATGAACTTAAGAAAAGTGCATCTTTTAAAGAACACGAACTAGCAAAGCTAAAAAAAGATGTAAAAGATACATTCTTCCAAAAACGCAAATTTCAAAAAGAAAGCGAAAAAGAGATTCAAGTGGGAGATACAGTTAAAGTCCTAGCTTACCAAAGAAACGGAGTCGTTAATAAAGAACTAAAGAACCACCAATTTGAAGTAGTTATGGGTGCTTTAACATTAACTGTTAAAAAAGATGAAATAGAGTTCTATTCCCGAGAAGCTATTGATGACTTTAATCAAAAGAATAACTCAAGCACAACTTTAGTTAAGGAAGTTAAAGTTGAACTTGATTTACATGGGAAACGCTATGAAGAAGCGATGCAAGAATTAGACAAATTTGTTGATAATTGTTTGTTAAACAATCTCGAATTTGCTTATATAGTCCATGGTATTGGTACCGGTGCTTTAAAAAAAGGCGTTGAAAAATACGCTAAAGAAAATTCACATATCAAAAGTTACCGCCGCGGAAACGAAGGCGAAGGTGGACTAGGAGTAACAGTAATTCAATTTAAGTAGAGGAAATTATGAAAAAATTTGAAATATTTACAGCGCGTTATTGCGGAAAATGTCGGGCTCTAAAAAGACGGTTAATTGAACTCAAAGATGAACTAATAGAAGTTGATATCGTCTTTAGAGATATTGACATAGAACGGTCAAGAGCTAAAGATTTAAAAATCAATGGTGTTCCAACACTAATATATTACATAAACGAAGAAGAAGTCTCCAGGACTGAAGGATCAATCCTTGAAGATGATATAAGGAAGATCCTGGAAGGAAGTAATTAATGGACGGTATCCTCTTTATAAACAAAGACAAAGATATGACTTCTCATGATGTTGTAAACATTGCTAGAGGAGCATTAAAAACCAAAAGAATCGGTCATACAGGGACATTGGATCCTAACGCTACCGGTGTTTTAGTATTGGCGGTTGGCAGAGCGACTAAACTTGTAAAGTACTTTACCAATGATCATAAAACCTATCAATGTCAATTTTTAATTGGTAAAGCTTTTGATAGTGATGACGTAACGGGTAAGATAATTGGAGAAAAAGACACAAGTTATATCACGGATGAAATGCTTTTAGAAGCGATAAATAGTTTCATCGGCAAAAGCTTGCAAATTCCACCAGATTTTTCTGCGGTTAAATATCACGGAAAAAAACTCTATGAACTCGCAAGAAGAGACATTAAGATTTACGATATCGATCCAAAAGAAGTTGAAGTCTTCAACATTCATAATATTGAAATTAATCGCATTGATAACGCAATTGAAGTATCGGCTGAGATTGAAGTTACAAAAGGGACATACATTCGCTCAATCGCTAGAGATTTAGGCGAAAAATTGGATAACTTTGGAAGTTTAAAAGAGTTAAAAAGAACTAAAGTTAACAATGTTTTACTAGAAGAATGTTACTCAATAGAAGACTTAAGAACCGGAAATGTTGAATTAAAAGACCCATTTGATTATTTAGATTTACCAAGAATAAAAGTGGGCGAATTAATCAAAAGAGATATCGATAACGGAAGATTTTTGCCTCTGGATCTTTTTGAAGAAAAGACTGATACAATCATCTTTTCTGATATAGATGAGCCATTAGCAATTTACTATTATGATGAACAAAAAATGCAAATGAGAATGTCGGTGAAATGGTGCTAAAAGTTAAGTATTTAGATTATAATGACACAATTGAAGAAGATAATTTAATCCTTTGTTTAGGTTTTTTTGATGGTTTACACAAAGCCCATCAAGCATTAATTAAAAAAGGTCAAATTATAAAAAAAGAAAGAAATTATAAATTAGCAGTTTTAACCTTTGACCAAAGTATCAAGCTTTTTATGCAAAAAAAGCCTTTTTACTTTTTAACCTCTGTTGATGACAAAGCAGAAATCTTAAAAAGCTTAGATGTTGATATTCTTTATGTAATGAAAGTTTCTTATGATTTAATCAAGTACACTCCTGAAGGTTTCATTGATCAATTCTTAAAAAACGTCAAAGTATGTATTGCTGGTGAAGACTTTACTTTTGGATATTTAAGCAAGGGTAAGGTTGATACTTTACAAAAATCACCTTACTTTGAAACAATCGTCATCAAAGAAATCACCTATCATGGCGTTAAGGTTGGTTCCACAAGAATTAGGGAAGATCTTGACAGTGGCGATTTAGCAGAAGCAAACTTTCTTTTAGGTAGAGAATATACGATTACCGGAAAAGTCATTCATGGCAATAAAATCGGAAAACTCTTAGGTTTTCCAACAGCCAATATCGACTTCACTAATTATCTATTGCCAAAATTAGGTGTTTACTTTACGAAAGTAATAATTGATGATTTGGAGTATTACGGAATGACCAATGTCGGGAAAAAACCTACTTTTCCTGATAACAGAATAACATTAGAGTCATATATTTTTGATTTTGATGATGACTTATATGATAAAATTATCGGCATAAAATTCCTTAAATATTTGCGTGAAGAGTTATACTTTAAAAATAAGGAAGATTTAATAAAACAAATCGAACAAGACCGAATTCAAGTCTTAGACTTAATTAAAGAAAGGGTCAATTAACCATGAAAAAAATCAGTAAGAAATTTTGGATATTTTTAGGTATTGCTGCTATCTTTTTTATAATCATGATTATTGTTTCAAGCGTCTTAGATTTAGGAGAAAAATTAAGGGGAGTTCACCCTTATGTGGAATATGCTTTCTATGGTGTTTCTCTGATTTTATTTGCAATTTTATTCATTAGACCGTTATTTATGATTATCTTCGCTCCTAGTTTTTCACTAGATGAACTATTTTCTGAAGAAGAGAATGCTAAAAAAAATTACTCAATGTATAAAAAAGTCGCTAAGAATCTAATGGAAGAAGATATTTTATCCGATGAAGAAAAACAAAAAATAAACGACTCAATGGGTGATGTTTTAGAACTGAAGAAAACATTATCGACCGTTTTTGATGAAACAATCAAAAAAGAATTGAACAAAATGATTATTTCCCATGCTGAAACTGTATTCATCTCAACTGCTATTTCTCAAAACGGTAAGCTTGACGCTATCGCTGTTATAACTATAAATTTAAAACTAATTAAAAATCTTGTTCTAAAATGTGGTTTTAGACCTAGTTATTACTCACTAGGAAAACTTTCGGTTAATGTTTTATCCACTGCGATAATCGCTGAATCATTAGAAGATATGAACTTTTCGGAACTCTTTCCATCCACTGGAATCAATGCTTTAGCCGAGATACCTTTACTAAAAACCGTTACCGGATCCTTCGCCCAAGGTGTAGGAAATGCATTGCTAAGTTTAAGGGTTGGTATTATTGCCAGAAACTATTTATTTATGAACATAAAAGGCTTGAAAAAGAATGAAGTCAGAAAACTTGCTTTTGGTGAAGCAGTAGTACTTTTACCAAGAGTTTTAGTTGAATCGATGAAGAAAATCCCATCCAGATTTAAAGGGCTTTTTGGCAAAATTTTTTAATAGGTAAAAAGATTGATTTATTAATAACTATTTGTTATAATTGTAAAAGCGAAAAGATTTGGAGGAATTATTATGATAATTGATAAATTAAGCGGTTCAAGAGTACATTTTGAAGTGCAAGTAACAAAGGAGCAATTTGAACATGGTTTAGATCATGCATTTGCTGTTGAAAATGAAAAGGTAACGATTAAAGGCTTTAGAAAAGGCAAAGCACCAAGAAATGTTTTTGAATCAAAATTTGGTGTTGAATCTTTATATGAAGAAGCAATTCAACATGTATTACAAGAAACATACTACAACGCAGTTATGGATAACAACATCGACGTAGTGGCTCAACCACATATCGATTTAGATATTAATAACGTTAAAAGAGGTGAAGACTTCTCTTATAAAGTAACTGTAGCAGTTAGACCAGAAATAAAATTAGGAGAATACAAAAACTTAAAAGTTGAACTTTTACCTACAGACGTTAGTGACGCTGAAGTTGAAGGTGAAATTAATAGAAAACTTGAACAAAACGCAGAAATGGTAATTAAAGAAGAAGGCGTTATTGAATCAGGTGATACAGCTGTGTTTGATTTTAGTGGTTCCGTTGATGGTGAAAAATTCCCTGGTGGAACAGCTGAAAACTATGAATTAGTAATCGGTTCTGGTAGTTTCATTCCTGGATTTGAAGATCAAATGATTGGCATGAAGTCTGAAGAAGAAAAAGACGTAGTTGTTACTTTCCCAGAAGACTACCAAGAAAAAACTCTTGCTGGTAAAGAAGCTGTGTTTGCGGTAAAAATTCATGAAATCAAACAACGAGTAGTTCCAACATTAGATGAAGAATTCGTTAAAGAGTTAAACATTGAAGGCGTTGAAACTGTAGACGCTTATAAAGACCATATCAAAAACGAACTTAAATCTGGTAAGGAAAGACAAAACGAAGATTATCTACGTCAATCTGTCGTCACAAAAGCAACAGAAAACGCTGAGTTTGAATTACCAGAAGAAATGATTAAAGATGAAGTTCAAAGAATGGATGAAGGCACTAAAAATCAAATCAAACAATATGGTTTAGATTTTTCAATGTATCTTCAATACATGGGAAAAACTGAAGAAGAATACAAGACTGAATTAGAAACACAAGCGAAGAAAACCTTATCTGAACAATTCGTTATCAACGAAATTGCTAAAGCAGAAGGTTTATCAGCTTCAAAAGAAGAAATCGAAGCTAAATACGCTGAAATCGTTGAACAATACAAGTCACAAAACGTCTCTTTAGAACAAGCTAAACAAGCTATTCCTGAATCAGCTATCATTTCCGAAATCGCTTATGCAAAAGCTTTAGACTTAATCGTTGAAAGCGCAAATAAATAAAAACAAAAAAAACATTTAAAAATTATAAAAACTCCTAAGATTTTATCAAAAAAACGATTGTAAAATATTAGGTGTTTTTTATTATCTGTGGTAAAATAATAAATGATAAACGAATAAAAATG
>PGXI01000134.1:790-2779 GCA_002839125.1 Tenericutes bacterium HGW-Tenericutes-5 | reverse complement strand
ATTGCATACTTCTTCATATTTATATTCTCCTTAAGTCAAACTTAATAATAAATCAATTAACTATTATTTTATCAAATAATTGCACCATCTACAACATATCCAAAGAAAATAAAAAGAGATTTCTCTCTTTAGTCTTGTAATAACTTCTTTTCTTTTAAAACATCAATAAATTCTTTTACATCACATCTTGCTTCTTCTTTGTCAATATCATAGTTATCAAATATCAAATCAACCAATTCATTCTCTGAAGCTCCCTTTTGAAGATACTCAAATAACAATCTTCCAGTACTATTTAAAGTTATAATACCTTTAAAATTTACTCCTTCTTCACCAATAGGTACAACAATGTTTTGACCGGCAATCACTTTTAAAACATAACCTTCTTTAATCATCATAACGTCAATATTCACCTCATTAAATAAATTGTATCATCAAAGAACCTGTTTATTCCATCATAATTAAAAATGTTTGAAAACACTTACATTGATTTTTTCTTTGACATATTAATATTTTCAAACTATAATAAGCCAAGTAACAAAAAAACTTCATCAAACTTTAGAGGTAGCGATGCAGATGAGTAACTTGTGGAGTCGGTAGACTGAGAAACAAGCAAAAGGCAACCATCGCCGAATGTAAGAGATAGACATATCAATTGCATGGGGTTATAAGAAATACTTATAACACTCCTGTTCTTTTAAAAGAATAGAGGCGCTAACAAGAAAGTAATTTCTTCTAATTATTTTTAAAGCGTCTTGATGGACGCTTTTTTTTGTCGCTAAAAATATTTCAGGAGGAAATGAAAATGAAAAGATTTATTTTAAGTTTTACAATTTTAATGTTTGGAAGTTTGTTCATCGCTTGTAATGGTGAAACAACATCCGAAGCAACCACAGATGAAAGAGAAACACTTGTGGTAGGTATGGAAGCTGCTTACGCTCCATTCAACTGGACAATTGATGCAGCAGGTGCCTATGACGAAGCTGTACCAATCTATGGAACAAACAACTTCGCTGATGGTTATGATGTAATGATCGCAAAACTAATCGCAGAAGAGTTAAACATGAACTTAGTTATCAAAGCCGTTGAATGGGAAGGACTAATTCCTTCACTTGTAACTAGTGAAGAAATTGATCTTATTATCGCTGGTATGAGTCCAACAGCCGAAAGAGCAGAGACTGTTGCTTTTACCAATGAATACTATCAATCAACTCACGTAGTAGTTTTAAGAGCTGATTCTGTATATAACGGCTCTACTTCTATTCTTGATTTCTCAGGAGCTGACGTAGTGGCTCAACTTGGAACCATCTATGACGATCTAGTAGTTCAACTAATTGGAGCTAACCATGAAAATCCATTAGGTGATGTTCCAACGATTATCACTGCTATTAAAGAAGGAACTTATGATTTAACAATCCTTGAACTTCCAGTTGCTCAAGCTGTTGTTGAGTCTAACCCAGAACTAACCTTTATTGAATTTACTGAAGGCAATGGTTTTGACATCTCATATGAAGACTCTGCAGTCGCTATAGCACTTCGTCAAGGCGAAACAGATTTACTAAATTCAATCAACGCAATCCTAGCTACTCTAAGTTTAGAAGAAAGAGAAGCCTTAATGGCTGAAGCAATCACAAGACAACCATAATGAGAAAAGTTTTAAACAAAGTAATACTCTTTGCACTTGTCTTTGGAATTATCATAACGATCTTTCCAAAGGCAAATGCCGAAGAATTAAATAATGAAGAATCTGAAAATGAAGTAATAAATGACGCTATTGAAAACACTAAGTTTTATAGCTCTTTTAACTATCAAACCCTTACTCAAGATAAACTAAACAAACTAACAACTGACTTCTACTTACCGGTAGAATATTTTGGCGTTACAATCTCTTATATTGTTGATAGTGAATATCTTTCTCTAAGTGAAGAAACAGAAATTATCCTTTTGAGACAAGGAACTTCGACAATTGAAAAAGAAGTTTTAAAAGTTACG
>PGXI01000134.1:0-770 GCA_002839125.1 Tenericutes bacterium HGW-Tenericutes-5 | reverse complement strand
TTTTAAAAGTTACGGTAACGAGTCTGCCAAATATTATAAAAGGTGAACAAGAATTTATCATCCAAGCTACATTCACTCACATAGATGATTCCTTTACCTATAACTACCAAGGCTTTATTACTCCAGTTATTCCCGATGACTTCTTTGGGGGAGCACTATATACATTGGTTCGCTACGCAAAGATGTTTTTAGAAGGAGCGGGTTTAACCCTCTTAATATCGCTTGTTGGAACAATCTTCGGATTTGTGCTAGCACTTTTTCTTGCGACAGCTAAGATAATAGCTCCAACACCTCAAGACACAACCTTAAGCAAATCACTAAAAATCTTTTTGAACAAATTAAGTTCAATCTATATAACGGTCTTCAGAGGTACACCTATGATTGTTCAAGCTTCTTTCTTTTGGTATGGTTTTGGATTATTCGGAAATGCCCTTTTATGCGGTTTATTTGTCGTATCCCTTAACACCGCAGCTTATATCGCTGAAATCATTAGAGGCAGTGTAAATGCCATTGATAAAGGACAAACTGAAGGTTCATTAGCTTTAGGCTTAAACTACTCACAGACTTTTATCTTCGTCATTTTTCCCCAAGCAATCAAAAATTCAATGCCAGCTATTGGCAATGAGTTTGTTATTAATATAAAAGACACAGCTGTTTTATCTGTAATTGGAATCTTTGAATTATTCAATCAAACTAAAAAAATCACTTCACTGCATTACCGTCAACTTGAAGCTTATGCAATAGTTGCAGTAATCTATTTGATTCTTACA
>PGXI01000133.1 GCA_002839125.1 Tenericutes bacterium HGW-Tenericutes-5 | reverse complement strand
GAATAGTATATGAAGCAAATGTTCAAGAAAACTTGGTTTATTGGAACATTGATCATTGGGATAACACTATTAATGTTTTTATTTAACCTATGGATTATGTCTTTAAACTTAAAAGTACCGTATGATGAAAATAACTTCTGGTATCTAGGGAAGCGTTTAGCTGATGGAGGGTATGCGAATTACTTCGCATTTGCTTTTATCATCTTATTTTATGTATCTATTGCTCCTATTCTTTTATCAGGGGTAAGCTTCTTTAGGAAGAATAATTGGGGATTTATTGTATCTGTACTTTATTTTTTAGGATTTAATGCAGTATTTGTTGTTTTCCAAGCAGTAACAAACTATCTAACTATATTCGCCTTAATTCTAGTTATCTTAAACATTATATTTGCTGTGAGCATCTTTGTCTTGCTCATCATCAGAAATAAGATGCTTGATCATACGATAGAAGATCGAAAGCATGATCAACAATCTGAACTATCAAACTCTAAAGTGCCTTTTAATGTTTTATTGGTTAACATTGCTTCCTTTATTGTTTTTATCACAACATTCTTTATTCCTTTATTTGCTTTAACACAATCTGGTACAGTTTATAATGCAATCATTATACGTGTCTTGTTTTCGGGAGATACGAATATTGAAGTCATTACCTATTTCCTTGTCAATTTTGCTATCTTTTTGAGTATCTTTTTATATTTCGCAAAAGTTATATCCTATTACTTTTACGATAAAGAAAGATTTATCAATCAATCAAAAGTATTGATTACCTTTATATTCATTGCTACACTAAGCTTCTTTATAACAGGGTTAGTACTAGACATTTATTATTCATTGCAAGGTGCTACAGTAGATACCATCGCGTTTATTCCAATGCTTTTGATGTGCATCGTTATCTTCATTTATTCAATACTTAAAGGACAATATAGCGCGACACAAGAAATATCTTCTGGAAAAATAAGTATTAAATATGCTAAAGTAGAACCTTTACTTTATGTAATCGCATTAACAATGGTTTCATTATTAATGCTTTTACTTCCAATCATTAAAATAACCATTACTTATGGTACATATTCTCATTTTGTTGATTTATCAGGTATTGATATTTTAAGAGATTATGCAAGCTTAGATCCTGGTTACAGGATTGTAGCATACATACTTGTTGTAATGCTTGTTTCTATAGGTTTAACATTAGTTGTTTCTATTTCAAGTTACTTAGCAAGATATAAACAATTCAGTTCAATCGTTAAGCTTGCAACAGCTGTTAATATCTTCTTCGTGTTTATCATTGCGATTTCAGGATATTACTTCCAAATCGCGAAAGAAATCAATCAAGTGGTGATTCTCGACATCTTTAGCTTCTATGGCATCAGTTTGCCTAATGCTTTAGATATGGATTATAGAATCAGTACGGATGCCATCTATGCGCTTTTAGCGTCTGTTTCGGTACTTGTGTTAATGTTTACACGAAAAGCCTTTGATAGAGACGATTTAAGCTTATTAGATGCGAATCTAGTAACATCTAATGAATCAAATAGTGCTTCATCTTCAAGTCTTTCAGATGAAGAAGAATATCAGCTTTCTGATCCTTGTCCTTCATTTAGTGAACTAGATTCAAAACTTGAATCATTTACACAGGATTTAGAAATAAGAAAAGCCTACAGGGCGAAAGAAACATCATTAAATGAACTCATTCATTTTATTGTTGAATATGCAAGAAACTCAAGACTTCATTTATCTTATACGCCTGAAGATATCGCAACATTTGTTTCCGGACTTGGGGCGAGCAGATTATCCATTCTTCAAGGGATGTCTGGAACAGGGAAGACAAGCCTACCAAAGATTTTCTCAGAAGCTGTATTTGGTAACTGTGAAATCATTGAAGTTGAATCATCATGGAAGGATAAGAATGAATTACTAGGTTATTATAATGAGTTTTCAATGAAGTACACACCTAAAAAGTTTACTTTAGCATTATATAAAGCAGCACTTAAT
>PGXI01000015.1 GCA_002839125.1 Tenericutes bacterium HGW-Tenericutes-5 | reverse complement strand
ATTGAATAATGCGAACCATCAAACATAACTGATGAAAAACCTGCTTCGATTGCTTTTAATGCGCCTTCATATGAGCCGTGGTCCAAGTGTAAAGCCACTGGAACTGTAATGTTTAGACTTTCTACCATTGCTTTTACCATGTCAGCTACAACTTTATATCCAGCCATGTATTTAGCAGCCCCTTCGGAAACTCCCAAAATTACTGGTGAATTCATTTCTTGAGCTGTTAACAAAACTGCTTTTGTCCATTCTAAATTATTGATATTGAAATGTCCGACTGCGTAACCTTCTCTGTAAGCTTTATCTAACATTTCTTTTGCTGAAACTAAACCCATTTTTATATTCCTCCTTAGTGATTTAAACCATAATAATTATACCTTTATTGCCTTGTTTTGTAAAGAAATAACCCCTAATAACCGATTGCATATGCGACTATTAAAAGAATAATAGTGAGGATGAAAGTTAATACTTGTAATTTAATGGTCCATTTAAACCATTTTTGATATGAAACCGAAGCAATGCTTAAAGCAATAAGTAAAACTCCATTCGTTGGGAAGATTACATTAGTATAGCCATCACCAAAGATAAAGGCTAAAATCGCGATATTGCTTGAAACACCAATTAATGATACTAAAGGCACTAATATTGGCATTATTAGAACGGCTTTTGCTGATGCAGAACCAATAAAGAATTGAATAATGAGAATGATTAGATAAATCCCTAAAACTCCGACTATTGCTGGTTTATCTGCCAATATTGTTTCAAAAAAATTAAGGATTGTATCCATAATATTGCCGCTAGTCATGATATATTTTACTGATCCTGCAAGGATTATTAAAATCGCTGCCGGCATAACTGCTAATACACCTTTTAAAAACGTTTTAAGTGTTAAGAAAAAATCTTTGTTGATTAAATATCCAGCTGCTAAACCTCCAATTAGAAAAGTTATACTCATTAGTATTATTGTTGGAATCTCAAGTTCAAATATTAGTTGAGCTAAAGATGCAAGAATAATAAATGCAAGTAAAATTATGAAGATTGTTATGTAAGTTTTAAATATTTTCTTTTCTTCCGGAATAGCTTGGGCAAAATCTGTGGTTAAGTTTTCTTTTTTTTGTAAATCATCATTATATGTAAGTGACTTATTTGGATTTTTTTCAAGTTTTTTGGCATACATTACTAAAAATGTTGAAACTACTAAATACATTATTCCAAATACGACAAGTCTAAATAAAACACCACTTAATATGTTTACACCAGAGATTTCTGAAGCTATACCAACTGAAAAAGGATTGGTTATTGCGCTCGCAAATCCAAAACCAGCAGCTAGTACGGTTAATCCCATAGCCATCAAAGTGTCATAGCCCATTGATAAAGATAAGATTATCATGATTGGAAGCAGTGCTACTGATTCTTCAAATATACCGAAGAAAGCACCAAATATCATAAAAAATAAAGTAATCAATCGAATTAACAAATGTTTGTTATCAATATATCGATCAACAAGTTTCTTGATTATAACAACGATTCCCTTGGTTTTATCCATAACTGTGAAAAAACCACCTAAAATAAATAAAAATAATGAAATCATAATGACGCTTAATCCATCGCTACTCAACAACAAACCAATTGGCGCATAAAAGAATTGTAAAATACTCAAATTATCTCTAGGTAATAGTTGATAAGTATCAGGTATTATTTCGCCATTAATCCCTCGGTCATAAACTCCTTGTGGAACTAGATAAGTCAATATAAAAGCAATAATCATTAAACTTAACAAAATAATACATACATTTATGAAACTTCTTTTATTGATATTTATCATTGCTTTGTCTTTTTCCATGAAAATCCTCCTTAACATCTAAAATAATCTTAACATTTTTAGATAAAAAATAATACTTGTCATAAAAAAAAGATGATTATTTTCGTAATCATCTTTAAAAAGTATTTAATATTCTTAGCTTCCTGAAACTGTCATTGATTTAACTTTTATTGAAGGAGAAGTTACTCCATAATAACTCATCTTTATGTCAGAACCTACCATGCAAATGTCTTTCAACATTTCTAGGAAATTACCCGCCACTGTAATAAGTGCAACTGGTTTAACTATTACACCATTTTCAATATAGTAACCAGAAGATTGTAATGAGAAGTCTCCGCTAACTGCGTTAACTCCGGCATGAGCTCCTTGAACATTAGTAATATAGATAGCTTTTGTACAAGACTTGATAATTTCATCAAGAGAATGTTCTCCAGCTTCCATCTTTAAGTTTACAGCTCCTACATTTCCACCAAAACCATTACCTGTAGATTTAACACCATCTTTTTTAGCCGTAACTAAATTATGTAAAAATGTTTTTAACTGGCCTTTACTGACAAGTTCTTTATAAGATGTGGCTACGCCTTCATCATCAAAAGATCTTGAACTTGCACTTTTCTTCATAAATGGATCATCAACGATTGTAACTAATTCTGAACCAATTTTTTCGCCAATCTTACCTTTTAATAAAGACAAACCTTTTTGAACTGCATCAGCAGAAAACACACCTTGAAAAGCAGATAAAAGCGTTGCAATAGCCCCGTTTGAAAAGACGATTTCATAGTTATCAGAAGGTACTGGTTTAGCTCCTAAAGATGCTAGTGCATCATCAATAATTTCTTTTCCGACTTTTTCAATATCAAAATCATTAAAATCATTAGAAATAACTACATCAAATCCAACTCTTTGGTCAGTTTCGTCTTTAACAATAACATTTCCACCAATATAAGCAGAATTTGCCTTGTTACTTAAATTTATTCCTTTAGAATTTTTAAGTACAACTGCATTATTATTTTCAGAGTACATAGTTTCTACTACTGATACTCTTTTGTCATATTCATGTAAGTATTTGTCTAACGCAAGTAAATGATTAATCTTCTTTTGCACATCTAGATTATATAATTCTTCATTATAGATATCAGTTAGTAATTCGTAGTGTTCATCACCTTCATAAATGATTGCATCATCTAAAGAATCGATTTCTTTAGCGCTGGCAATGATTGTGTCCAAGATTACATCAATAACTTCATCATCGAGAACTTCGGTACGAAAATGACCCATTTTGTTATTATAAATACCCTTAATCGTTAAAGCGTTGGTATCAGCTATTTCATATTTGTCAACTTCGCCGTCAAATATTTCTATACTTAAAGAGCTTCTAGCGCTTGAAAATATTTCTAAATCTTGAATCCCTTTTTCTTTAGCTCTTTTAAATAATTTATCTAAATTCATATATATTACGCTCCTTTCTTTCTTCCGCCGACTGTGATTTCTTGCACTCTAATTGTTGGTTGTCCAACATCGGCTGGAATTGAACCTGAAGCAGAACCGCACATTCCTCTTTGACATGTGAGATTATTGGCTATCATATCGATTTTGTGAAGGATTTCAGCGCCATTACCAACTAAGGCTGCGCCTTTAACTGGTTCAGCGATTTTACCATCTCTAATCATATATCCTTCCATAACGCTGAAATTGAAATCACCGTTACCAGGATTTACAGATCCACCACCTAATTTCTTAGCGAATAAACCAAATTTAGTGTTAGCAATGATTTCTTCTACTGTTGAAGTTCCGTTGTCAATGAAAGTATTGCTCATTCTTGAAGTTGGTGAAAACTTATAATTTTGTCTTCTTGACGAACCAGTTGGTTCCATTTTCATTCTTCTTGCATTGATTTTGTCAATCATATAAGATTTTAAAATCCCTTTTTCAATTAATACGCGACGTTGTTGAGGATATCCCTCATCGTCATAATTAGCTGAACCCCATGCATTTTCAATTGTTCCATCATCAAGTGCTGTAACGATGTCAGAAGCAACTTTTGTTCCTAGTTTATTGCAAAATACTGATGCGTTTTTAGCTACTGATGTAGCTTCTAAAGAGTGACCACAAGCCTCATGGAAAATAACTCCACCAAAAGCATTGTGAATTACCACTGGCATAACTCCACTTGGACAATCATCTGCATAAAGCATAGTTTTAGCTATTCTTGATGCTGACTTAGCCGCTGCTGGAATATCCATTTCTTCAAATAAAAACTCATAACCTTTTCCAGAACCGTCGCCATCAGAACCGGTTTGCATCATACCTTTATCAGCAGCTACTGCTGAAATCATCAATCTAACTTTAACTCTAGTTTCGGTAACAAATCTACCTTCTGAATTGGCTATTAAAACTTCTTTTTCATCATCTACAAGGGAACAAATAACTTGTTTAATAACTGGGTCATATTCACTTGCGTGCTTGTAAGCTGTTTTTTGTAATTTTACTTTATCAGATAAAGCAACTTCACTTGGTTTAATCTTAGCAAGATGTCTCTTTCCTACTTCTAACTCCATCAATGGAGTTCTTTTTGTCAACTGATCATCGTGAAATGATTTTGATAAATCCTTTGCTAATTTGATTAAATCTTCAGGATTTTTGCTATTGGTATAACCATAAACTGATTGGAATTTTTTTGCGACTCTAATTCCAACACCAAAAGATTTAGTATTATTAGACTTTTCTAGTCTTCCTGATACTGATTGTAAAAATGATGCTTGATGGTCTTCGATATAAACCTCTGAAAAATCAGCACCAGTTTCAAGAGCGGCATCAAGAATATCTTCAATTAATTTTTGCTCTAATAACATATGTTCCTCCTAAATAAATTCTTTTTAATATTTTATCATAAATTAGTTGACTAAACAACTAAATATTACCTACGACCTTGATAAGAAAATCTTTGAGTATTTATCCTTTAAATATTCAATATAATATTTAGGATTGAATTCTTCACCAGTTATCATAACTAACAGTTCTTTTGGTGTTTTACTAGAACCATATTTATGTAATTTTTCTTTTAACCATTCGTTAATTTTATCTATTTGATTTTCCTTAATAAGTTTTGGTAGAATTAATTCTTTTCTCATTGCGTGATAAATTTGAGCCGAATAAGCAGTTCCTAATGCATATGTTGGAAAATATCCAATCATACCATCACTCCAGTGAACGTCTTGTAAAACACCTTCGCTGTCATTCTCTGGTCTGATTCCTAGATACTCTTCCATTTTATCATTCCATATAGAAGGCAATTCATCTACAGTAATTTCATCGTTAATTAACATTCTTTCAATGTCATATCTTACCATTATATGAAGAGGATAAGTCAGTTCATCAGCTTCAATTCGGATTAATGAAGCTTCTACTTGATTAACTGCGCGATACATATCGCTAAGAGTAATTCCTTGAGTTTGTTCTGGATACAACTCTTTAAACTTTGGTAGATGTGCATCCCAAAACTCATAGGATCTACCTATAATATTTTCATAGAATCTTGATTGTGATTCGTGCATACCCATTGAAGTCCCACCACTTAATAAAGTATCATCATACTTAGTTGATATTTGTTGTTCATATATCGCATGACCTAGTTCATGAATCGCTGCGAAGATACTTGAAAAAACATAGTTTTCAAGATACTTTGTAGTAAATCTAACGTCTTCAGGAGATGTATTCCAAGTGAACGGATGAACTGATTTTTTCATTAATCCACTTTCACGATTAAAATTAAAGACATCAACTAGATAATCACAAAATTGTTCTTGTTTTTTTACATCGTAATTATTGTTAATGAATTTACTGTAATCTCTTTTTTTCGCATCTAAAACTTTCTTTACAAAAGGAACTAAATCTGTTTTTAAAGCATTGAAAAACATATCATATTCCTTCATTGTCATACCTTCTTCATAATCATCAAGCAAGGTATCATAAGGATTTGCATCTTTATTATAATAAAGAGCAAATTTTTTATTAAATTCAACAATTTTAGCTAAGTTTTCTTTAAAAGATGGATAATCATCATTCTTTTTTGCATCTTCCCACACCAATTGTGAGTCATTGATTAATCTACGATACTCTAAATACTCTTCTTCAGGAATATTAACTATTTTATCAATATCTTTTTTCGCTTTTCTAACTTCTCTTTGTAAATGATCATCTAACATATCGATTTGATCATATAATTTATTGACAGTATTAATAGTATTGGGATTTGTTTGTAAAGCAAATAGTTCTTTGCTTAATACCCCAAGCATTTCCCCTCTTCTTCTAAAAGAATTTCTTGGCGCTTCAGTATTTGAATCCCATCCAGCTAAAGACAAAACATATACATAAGCTTTGATTTTTTTAATATCTTCTCTAAACTTTTTCTCTAAGTCCATAAACTTCACCTCATTTTTTTATTACTTCTTTATCATTATATCATTTTTTATTATGAAATTAACTAAAAATAAGAAGAGTTTTTATGAATTAAAACTCTAATTATTTTTATATATATTATTTAAAATTTAGTTAATGTTAATATCTCCACTAACTGAGGATTTTTTTATAATTTCAATTCTTTTTTCTCTATCTTTATTCTTAACGTCTACATCGCCAGAAACAGTTCTTACTGTTATTTCATTAGGATAAAATTCTTTTGCTTCAAAATCTCCACTTACAAGCCTTACAAATGCTTGTTTACAGTTGACATTTTCCACTTCGATATCACCACTAACAGTATTAACATTAAAATCTTCTGCGATATCCATTTCTTTAAGTATCATATCGCCGCTAACTAGGGAAGCTCTAAATTGATTGGATGTTATGGACTTCATCTTAATAGAGCCATTAATTGTATCAACTTCTATTTTCCCAAATTTATTATTTTCTAGATCAAAATCACCATTTGTTACTTTGAACTTAATATTTTCAACATCAATATTCTTAATCACACCATCACCATTGATATTTGAAAAATTAAAATCTTTTACTTTGTATTGTTTTGGTAATTTTAGAATAAACTGAGAACTTTTTGAAAAACTAAAGAATTCCATAAATTGTTTTCTTGGTTTTTTGATATATAGAGTATTATTCTCGAATTTTATTTCATAATCTTTTAATCTTCTAACTTTTCTAGCTTCAATTTTAATTTTATTTGAGTTTTCTGTTTCAATCTCAATATCTTCATTTAACAACTCTATTACTATCTTGTACCCCTCTTGTGGTAAAAACTCAAATGTATTACTACTATTATTGCTCTCAGTATTTTCGCTTGGTGCATGTTCACTAGCTAATTCATTAGCTAACTTCTCTGGGCTGCCAAACTTGCTTACTAAATCTGTTTCTAATAACCCAGACTCCATAGCTTCTTCAACCATTTCTGAAAAATCATTAATGATTTCTTCAATTTCTGATTTGTTTAAATTTGTTTTACTTAGTTCTTTCTTTAAATCTTCGATAAATTTCATCTTCATTTTTCCCTTCTTTATTTAATATTTGATACACACCACCAATAAATTGATCCCATTCATCTCTTAGTTTGAAATAGTATTCAAACCCTTTTTTCGTTGTTTTATAGTATTTTCTAGCTGCACCTTGATTTGATTCTACAAGATAAGTTTCAAAGTAACCATCTTTTGTTAATCTCCTGAGTATAGGATAAATTGTATTATCATTAACATTTATATGTTCAGAAATGCTATCAATAACAGCGTATCCATATTTATCTTCTAGCAAAAGTTCTTTTAATACGCATAATTCAATTATCCCTTTTTTAAATTGAGAGTTCATATGTACCTCCTTATGATATCATTGTAACACAGTATTGTGCATTACACAATACATAAGTGAAAAAAAAGAAGGTTTTTTTAAAACCCTCTTATTCATCATACATTTTTTCGTAATCATCCATATACTCATTGTACTCTTCATCATCAAAATCTTCTTCGTCTTCAATGTCGTATGTGAAATCTTCTTCCTCTTCTTCAATGTCGATATCTTCGTCTTCTTCTTCAAACTCATCAAATAAACTTTCGTCATCGTCATCTGAAAAATCTTCGTTGAATTCGTCATCTAATTCATCATCTAATTCAATATCATCTTCTATATCTTCATCAGTGTAATCTTTTTCATAGATGTTGTCATCTTCTTCATCTTCTTCTTCATCAACTTCTTCTTCGTCTTCATCAAAGTCATCAACGTCATCAATGTCATCATAAGCAGAAAGTTCTTCTTCATAATCAGGATACTCATCGTAATAAGCTCCATCTTTATCCCATAAATCAATGGCTTGTCGACCTTTGATATCCCACTCGTCATCACCAACATAAATAAACTTAGCTGAAAGAATGAAATCTGCGTATACTTGTGAAATTATTTCCATTTTATCTTCTGGAGAAATTTCTTTTTCTTCAACAATACGATCAAATATTTCCATAAAAGTCATAGCTTTATTGTTTTCTTTCAATATTAAGTTAGCTAGTTCCATGATTGACATGTTTTTTCTATCTGTCATTTATAACCATCCAATCTCAAAAATTATATCTTATTTAATGCTTTACATATTATATAGCAAACTAAAAAATAATACAAGTAAGAATTTCTAAAACTTTTTACAAGTGTTCTAATTCATCTGAATGATATGAAAAATCCTTACTTATCACGTTTATAGCCATGTTATTACAGTGATCTCCGATTCTTTCAATGTTGGATAAAATATCAACATAAAAACCAGCTTCATTTTCCGTGCATGTTTTATCATTTATTCTATTAATATGATTTTTTCGATATTCTTTTACAATCTTATCTAATTCTTCTTCAGTTTTTGTTACTTCTATTGCTAAATCATGATTCTCATTAAAATATGCTTTTAAAGCTTTTTCTAGCTGTGATCTGATTATTTGGAATAAATGTAATAATTCTTCCTTAGTTTTTTCGTGCATTATAATTCTTTTTTCTTTTCTTTCTTGGAAAAACTCAAATAGATTGTCAAAGTGATCTCCGATTCTTTCCAAGTCCGTTATTGTGTCGATATTTTTAGCTACTCTTTGAATTTGTCTGTCACTTAGATCATTTGCTCCAATATCTACTAAGTAATTATGAATTTTATCATCCATAGAATCAAGCATTTCTTCACACTGAGTTCCTAGTTCAATTGCTTTTTCATCATTGTCAAAAGCATAATTATAAGCAAATTCTAGCATTCCTCTAGCAACATTACCCATATTCATCATAGCTTTTTTAACATTTTCTAGTGCTAAATCCGGAGAACCTTTTAAGAGCAATTTATCTAATACTACATCATCCATTTCAATTTCATCTTTTGCTGGTATAAGCTTAGAAACAGTCCAAACCATTTGTTTAATAAACCAGAATAGAATAAACACTGTCGCTAAGTTAAAACTAACATGTGCTAAGGAAATAGTGAATTTATTTGATAAATAGTCAGCACCAACTATTGATTCTGATAGAAAGGCGATAAATCTCGTGTAAGGTCCTATTAATATTAAGAATAGTATTGTCCCAAATGCATTAAATAGTACGTGAACTAAAGCGGTTCTTTTAGCGCTTGATGTTCCTCCTATTGAAGCCATTATTGAAGTTACTGTTGTTCCTATATTATCCCCTAAAACGATAGCGATAGCTCCCATTAAAGGAACGCCACCAGTTGAGTATAACTGTTGTAAAATACCGATAGTTGCACTAGATGACTGAATAATAGCGGTTGTTATAACCCCAACTATAACACCTAGAATCGGTTTGTCCCCAACACTTTGAAGTACTTCTGCAAAAGCAGGTAATTGAACTAACTGTTTCAATGCTGAACCCATTGTATCTAATCCAAAAAACAATAACCCAAAACCAAACAATACTCTACCAAAATGTTGTATCTTCTTTTTTCTAACGAAGAAAATTAAGACTGATCCTATAAATATTATTGGAAATGAGAAGCCTCCAATATCTAAACTTATTAAAACTGAAGTAAATGTGGTACCAATATTAGCTCCAAATATCACTCCAACCGCTTGTGGTAGCGTCATCAAGCCAGCTCTTACTAAGCCAACAACAAGAGCGCTGGTAGCGCTGGAAGATTGAATTAGCGCGGTGAGTAAGATACCCACTAAAATTCCTTTTAGTGGTGTATTTGTGGTTTTTTCTAAAAATAGTTTGAGTTTAGCTCCAGCAAGTTTCTTTAAAGAATCGCTCATTAAATTGATTCCGTACAAGAAAACTCCTAAGCCTCCAACAATTTCAAAAATTGTTATTTTCCAATCGATATCCGCTAAAAATATTGGCAGCATACTTTTCTCCCGATAAGATAGATTTAAAACCGAGTTTATTATATCAAATCAAGTCAAAATTACAAGGAAAAAATTCAGATTATTTTAAGCTATTTTTATACTCTTTTACTAATTGATCGGCATCTTTCAATAAATCATCTGTTTTGTCCCAAGTTCCAAGATTAGCTCCACATGCTAGCGCATGTCCACCACCATCATATTTATTAGCTAATTTATCGATAGCTGGGCCTTTTGATCTAAGTCTTGCTCTTACAATGTTATTTTCATATTCAGCAAATAACATCCAAACTGGACAGTCTTCTAAAGTTGATAATTCATTTACTAATGAAGTAGCTTCTTCTAAAGAAACATCAAATTGATTTATTATATCCGGAGTCATTTTAATATAAGCAACTCCGTTTTCGGTTTTTTGGAAATTTAATAACACGTATCCTTGAAGTTTCATCAAACTTTCAGATTTAGCGCTTAATCTTGTTAAGATATCAACAAAATCAAGTCCATAATCTAATAAATGCGCTACAGCTATGAATGTATCTGCTGTAACTGATCTAAATCTAAATCTGCCCGTATCGGTTACAATCCCTGTATAAAGAGCTGTTGCAGCTTCCATATTCAATTTTAATTCTTCTTGAAATTTTAAGAAAAATTCTAAAATTATTTGTGCTGTTGCTGGTCTTGTAGTATCAACATATATTAAGTCTCCATAATCAGATACTGGTATATGATGATCAATTTTAATCACATATTTAGAAAGTTTAAATCTTTGGTCAGATACTCTATCTTGTGATGCTGTATCAACTACTATCGATAATGCATCTTTAAATAGTTCGTCTTCTATTTCATCTGGAGTTCCTATAAAATCTACGTATTCAGCTGATTCCCCAACTACATATACTTCTTTATTAGGAAAGCTTTCTTTGATAATGTTTTTTAATCCAAATCCGGCCCCATAGCAATCTCCATCAGGTCTGATATGCATATGGATTATAATTCGGTCGAATTCTTTTATTTTTTGTAAAATTTGTTCTCTAATCATTTTATTTCCCTTCTTTTTTCACTAGTTTATTTAAATCTTTTATTATCAAATCTACTTCATCCCAAGTGTCTACACTGCATCCACAAGCATATAGATGCCCACCACCGCCAAATTTTTTTGCGACTTCTAACACTTGAAAGTTTCTCGATCTTAATTCACATAATATTTTATTGTTATTTTTGTCATAAGTGAAATTCGCCCATATTGGAACCTCTTGAATTCCAGCCATTTGACCTATTAAAGCTCTACTTACAAAGTTTGCATCTAAATTATATTCATTCAAAAATTCTTCAGTGTTTTTTCTGTAAGCGACATTTTTCTTAGTTAACTCAATGCTATTGAAATAAATAGCTTTAATTCTTTTATTATCTAAAGTTTCTAAATATATTTGATCGTGAATATCTTGAATATTAATTCCTTTTTCTAATAGAATTGCGGCAATTTTAAATGTGTGTGGAGTTGTGGAATTGTACATAAACCTTCCTGTATCACCAACTATACCCATATATAATGCCCTAGCACTACTTTGATTAATATCTATTTTTAAACTTAGTAAAAAACTAGCAACAATTTCAGAGGTTGATGATGCATCAACATCTCTTACATAGTAATCATATTCAATGTCAGGGATATTTTGGTGATGATCAAACAAAACTAGTTTTTTATGGTATAAATAGTCTTCTTCGTTGAGCATTTGTTTAGCAACAGTATCAAGAACAAAAACGAGTGACTTACTCTTAATTTCTTCGGAAACTTCATCCATATCCTGAAAATAATTTTGGTTGTTTGTATCGCCGATTGCATAGATTTTCTTCTCTGGAAATCTAGCTTTCAACGCGTAGTATAATCCAAATTGAGATCCATAAGCATCTAAATCTGGGTTTTTATGTCTAGCAATCACAATCGAGTCATGTTCTTGAATTAAATTATATACTTCTCGTTCCATAAACTCACTCCTTTTTTGTTTAGCAGTATATTTTATCATACTTATAAATAAATTTCTACGTATATGATTTGCAATTGTCATTCTGTTTCTATTATTCTTTATAATTTTGTATTGATATGCTATAATAATTGAGCACATAATAATGAGAGGTAAAAAAATATGATTAAACTTAAAAAAATAATGATTTTTATGTTATTGGTTCTATCCGTAGGATTGGTCGTAAGTTGTGGTGAAAATACAACAACAGCAATTATAACGACTAACACAACAGCAACTGAAACAACATCTAGCAATTCTACAACAAACGCTTCAACAAGCAATACTTCTTCAACAACTGAAAGTATTGTTACTACTCAACCTCCGATAACCACAAATACAACATTTTTAACCACTGAAGCAACTACTTCAATGGTTGAAACCACTACTAATGGTTATATCGGTATTGAAGTAACTGTAGTTAATAAAACTGAGTATCAATATAATGAAGCTTTTGATGAAGATTCAATCGTTGTTGTTCTTAAAAGAGCTAGTGGACAAACTATCGTTTTGAATAAAAGCATGTATACTGTAACGGGATTTGATTCTACTGTTGAAGGTGAAATTGAATTGACTGTAACTTATACAGATTTTACTGATACTTTCTATGTTACTATTCTACCTTATGAAGGTTCTGTAATAACTATGGATTATTACAAGAGTGCAGAAGGTTTAACTGGTAATGCTTTATTTTTAGAATTGAGAGATATTATAAATACTGGCTTTGTTGGAGTAAGTTATGGTGATGCAAGATATATTCTTGATGAAAGTGATCAAGATCCAAACAATCCTAACAATGTTATTTTAATTTACTTAGGAACTTCAGTAAGCGGCACTTGGGATAATGGTATAACCTGGAATAGAGAACATGTATGGCCGCAATCACTTTTAGGTGTTTCTGTTGATAACAGTGATATTAATGTCGGTTCTGATCTACAAAATTTAAAGCCAGCAAATCCATCTGAAAATTCTTCTAGAGGTAATAAATACTTTGATAATGTCACTACATCCTCTTCATATGAACCAAGAGATGAAGTAAAGGGTGATGTTGCTAGAATTTTACTTTACATGTGGACAAAATGGGATTTCTTAACGTTAGTTGACAGTTATCCTTCAACATATCAAATGGCCATGTTAACCGTATTATTACAGTGGCATGAATTAGATCCAGTTGATGATTTTGAAAGACATAGAAACGATGTAATTTATTCATATCAAAAAAATCGTAACCCATATATTGATTATCCAGAGTTTGTAGAGTTAATTTGGGGATAATAAATTATAAGGAAGCCATAATAAAATGGCTTCCTTTTCTTATATTAAACTGTATGACTTCCTAAATCATTAGCTGAATCTTTCGCCTCTACAATCCATTCATCTAGATTATATGCATCATATGGATTAATGTCTCCACTAGTAATTCCTGGTTTTCTAATTAAAGTAACATCGACTGCAAAATCAGTTGAAATTCCAATCTGACCAATACTATCGATAACTACTCCGTTATGTTTTAATACAACTGCGTCATTACCATTAAAATTGATAACTGTACCATTTACAATATCAGGAACATAAATTAATGTTACATCGAATCGATTACCGATAACAATCACAGCTCCCGCAGCTAAAGTTCCAGAAAGAGTGTATGTACCTCCGGCGGTTGTGTTTCCGTTAAAATAGGTCTCTAGTGTATATTCGCTCAAGTCAATTGTTTCAGTAGTAGCGTTATATAACTCTATATATTTATTATAACTAGATCCTTCAACATACTGAGAAATAATTAAGGTGGCCCCTTCAACAAGAGTAACTTCCTTTTTTATCGTTACGTTAACAGTAACTTCTTGAGATGAATCACCATAGGCTACAGTTAAAGTAATGGTGCCTAAAGCATCGGCTTCAGTTGGTCTTGTAACAATAAAAATGTCATTATCAAAAACTAAATATTCACTAATTTCCGAAGAAATTACCACATTTGAGTAAGAAGCATAATTGAGTATTGGTAATGCAAATTCATCTTCAATTGTATAACTATTTTGGATTAGATTTAAATCTTGACTAAGATAAAAAGATGCTGGAATAGCTGTTATCAAAATAGTAAAGTCTTTTTGGGTTTCTTCTTCTCCATACATGAAAGTTCCCGTAATAGTAACCGTTTGATTGCCTTCTTCATAGGTTGGTTTACTAACAATAACTTCATAAACAAACTCATCATTTATTAAACTTACTGAATTAGCTATTTCTATATATTGGTTATCATTTGTTGTCCAAGATATAGTTATATATTCTAATTCCGCAGGTAGATAAAAGGTTGAATCTATTTCGTCGGAAACAATTAAATTGTTCACTAACTCGAGAAAATGATTTACAGTAGTTGGTTCTGTAGTTGGTGCTTCCGTAGTTGTCATTGTTGTTGTTGTTGTTGTTGTAGAATCAATAGTAAAATTGGTAGTAAAATTGATAGTTGTAAAATTTGAAGTCGTTGGAATCGGTTCAGTTATTGTAGATGAAACTTGCATAGATGAAGTTGTTTCTACTGTTGTTAGAAGCTCTGAAGTGTTTGAAGAACATCCTATAAAAATAACAAATAAAAATAACATCGAAGTAAAAATTAATATTTTCTTAATCATTTAATTAGCCACTCGCTTTCTTTACATATGTTAATTATATCATATATAAAGATTTTAAAAGTTGACTCATTAAACAATTATTATTTTTACAATCACGTGTGTTGTGATATAATTAAATGGTTAACTAAAATTATAAAAAATGGAGAAAACTAATGAAATTATCAAAAAAATTAATGGTTTTTAGCTTAATGGTTTTGTTTTCAGTAACCATAATTGCTTGCGAAAAAGGAACAACAAATCTTACAACCTTAAATCCAACTACTGAAGAGCCTACTACACTAGAAACGACAGAACAAACTACTGCTGTTACTACAGAAGAAGTTACTACTTCAACTACTTATTCAACTCTTCAAACAACAGATCAACCTACTACTTTTCCTACTACTACAGAGTCTGTTATTACATACACTGGAATCGAATTAATTAATAGTAAGAAATTTTATCGTTTAAATGATACTTTTGATACTATATCAATCGAGATAGTAGCTCATAAAAGTGATGGTTCAGTTGAAAACTTATCTATTGAAGATTTAAGCATTAGAGGCTTTAGAACTTCGGTTGCTGGAGACCAAAACTTTTTAGTTATTTTTGACAAATATTTCTTAGAGGTTGATTATATCGTTTTAGAAGATTACGCTTTTGAAATCTATAACGCTTACTATGAAGATGCTATAAACTTAAGAGGTAATACTTTAAAAATTACTCTAAACAATATAATTCATGAAGGATTTAATAATTTGTTATATGGTGATGCAAGATATATTTTAGATGAAGCAGATGCTGATCCTAATAATCCAGGAAATGTTATTTTAGTTTATACTGGTTATAGCGTTAGCGGTGCTTGGGATGGTGGAACAACTTGGAATAGAGAACATGTTTGGCCACAATCTAGACTTGGAGTATATGTAGGTTATGATGATGATGACTTTCCAAGTAAAGCAACTGATTTGCATAATCTTAAACCAGCAGATCCTGATGAAAACGCAGTGAGAAGCAATGATTATTTTGATTGGACTAAAACATCGAATACTTATGAACCAAGAGATGAAGTAAAAGGCGATATTGCAAGAATATTGTTCTATATGGCAACAATGTACTTTGATTTAAGTTTGAATGATGATGAGTTGTCTTTATCTTTATATAAAACTATGGGTATGTTATCAGTATTATTAGAATGGAATGAAATAGATCCCGTAGATGATTTTGAAAGAAATAGAAATGAAGTTATTTATTCTTATCAAGGTAATAGAAATCCTTTTATTGATTATCCTGAATTCGCTAATCTTATTTGGGGAGATTTAGCGGCATAAATAAATATTTATAAACAAATACAAAAAGGCACAGCTTAAAGCTATGCCTTTTCTTTATTTTTTCAAATTGTGTTTGAAAAAAATATTCAATAATTATGCGTTATAATTCATCCAAGAAATATTATCAACATTGTAGGCTCCTCTAGAACCTGGAGATGTTGTAACAATTCTAATTACTACTTCGCCTGAAACGTTAATGTTTTCAAATGTGATTATTTGACTTACATCACTATTTACATCTACATTAAATGTTCCTACTGAAACACCATTAACGAAAACTTCACCACTTCTCACATTTGTGTTAGTGAATGCTCTTACTACATCAAATGAAATAGATGAGATGCCACCTTGAGCAGTTACTTGAATGAAACTTAAGTCAGCAGCGTTACCCAACATCCAAGAACCAACATTTTGTCTACCTAGTAAATCCCATGCAAAACCATTGGAATCTGTATGTTGAACTGATGTTGAATAAGAAGTTGTTGCTGTAGTTAAAAATGCGAAATCTTGGGTATAATTTACAGTTTCTGAAACTATAGCGAATTCTAATGCTACTGCAACTTCATGACCAGATGCATTTCTGAATGTCAATGGAACTGAGTCTGTTAAAACCATAGCTTGGAAATCGTCAACGATAACACTTACTAATGTTACATCAGCCATTAAAACTTCATCATAGTATGCCCAGTTGCTACCAAGTAAGCCAAGAGTTTCGTTCCAAGTATATTCAACACCGTCATAAACGATTGTTGTGATATCTGAACCTGTTACTCTATAAACTGCACCTAGGTATCTAGCCATATCAAACATGATTCCTTCTAATGGATCTAATGGATTAGCAGCATCTAGAACGCTTTGATAATATTCGCTATACATAGCATAATCATCATAAACAACACTATTTGCTAAGTAAGTATAAGTTGGAGTGTATTCATAAGAAACCGCGTCAACTAATACATCGATAACTGCTTGGTCTAAATCCATGTCGATATTAAATGTTATTTCTAGGTTATAAATTATACCATTAACATCCATTAATTTTAGGTTAACTGTGTCAGTTAAAACCATAGCTTGGAAATCATCAACTATAACACTTACTAATGTTACAGGAGTTTCCTCAGATTCATCAACCCAATTAGAACCTAATAATCCAACAGTTTCATTCCAAGTGTATTCAATACCATCATATTCAATCGCTACGATTGTTGATCCAGCTGCTCTATATAAAGCACCTAGGAATCTAGCTAAGTCGAACATAACGCCTTGATACATATCAGCTGGATTAGCAGCTAATAATACTGATTGTAAATATTCGTTGTGAATATTGTTACCAGTTTTAACACTTGATTCGAAATGATATTCATAAACAGGGTCATAAACATAAGTGATTGCTGCATCTACTGAGTCATCAAGAGCTTCAATAGCTGTAGCTAATGTAGGAATGTTTAATACATCTAGTTGTTTTAATCCATCTCTAAAGTTATAAAGAATGAAATTAACTGCTGGTAAAGCATCACCAACTGAATAGTTTGCAGCTACTAATGCTAAGTCAGACCAATTAGTGTAATATCTAATATTAACAGTTCCTGGTGTTAAGTCTGCTTTTACATATCCTAATGTCATTGTTGTTCCACTAACACCTTGGAAAGTAAATCCATCAAATGTAAATAATGAACCAGCATCAGCCATTGCAAATGCGTCAATTTCATCAGCTGTAACAGCGTTATAAATTAATGCATTGCCTTGTGATAATAATTCTTTAAATACTCCACCAGATCCTAATTGTTTAGCACCGCTGTATTCAGCTACTGCAC
>PGXI01000132.1 GCA_002839125.1 Tenericutes bacterium HGW-Tenericutes-5 | reverse complement strand
ATATCAAAATTGAAGTGTATGTACAAAACTATTCAGAAAAAGTAGATGTTGATGATTTAGTCAATGAAGGTTATTTATACCGAATTCATGGTAAGGGAACATATGTTAAAGGTAATGATGTTCAACAAAACATTGTATCTTTAAACAGTATTACCACAGACATTTTAGCTATGGGTAAAGTGCCTTCAAGAAAAGTTTTAAAATTTAAAGTTGATAAAACATTTTTAAAAAGAGCTGAAGAGTTAGAAATTGATAATGATGATGAAGTTGTTATTCTAGACCGTATTTATTATGCGGATAAAGAACCAATCAATAGAACGACTGACTATTTACCAGCTAAATATTTCCCTAATATTAATAATTATGATTTTTCCAAGAATTCTCTATTTCAAGTAATTGAGGAAGAATATAAGATAAAGATCACAAGGGCGGTTAGAACCATTGAAGCGGTTTTGGCTGATGAAGAGATTGCTGGAATGTTAGAACTTAAGAAAGGTTTCCCAGTTTTATTGTTTAGAGGGGTTACCTATGGTTTAGTTAATGGAAAAGAAGTTCCAATTGAATCATTTAAGTCATATTATCGTTCCGATAACAGAAAATTTTCAATAACTCAAATAAAGATGAGTTAATAAAAAAATAGATAAAGGGAGAGAAAAATGAAAAAATTATTAGTTTTATTTGTAGTAGCTTTATTACCATTTGTATTTGTGGGCTGTAATAATGCAAATGATGGTACAAAAATTGGTTTGATCGTATCGGCAGCTGGTGCTAACGATAACGGTTATAACGAGTATGCAATCGATGGGCTTAACAAAGCTAAAGAAGAATTTGATATTGATACACAAGTTGTAACATCTGCAGCTGACGTACCAGGATCAATCAAAACTTTAGCAGAAGAAGGTTATGATTTAATCTTTTCACTAGAGTATGACTTTAACGCTCTAATTACTGATGATGGTTCAGGAAAATCTATTGCGGAACAATATCCTGATACAACATTCGTAATCTTCAATGCATTCGCTAACACTGATTCAACTGGCGCAAAGATTCATGACAATGTAATTGAAGTAATATTCAATGTTAATGAAGGTTCTTTCTTAGCTGGAGCTTTAGCAGTTTTAGTTAATGAAAACCATGAAGTTTTATTTGACTCAGAAGAATATGATTTCACACCTACTTCACAATACCGTGGTTTAGCATTTGTTGGTGGAACTGAAAGTGATGGAATCAGCGTATTCGGTTGGGGATTTGCTCAAGGCGCTAATTATATTGCTGATGAATTAGATGTAGAATATAACATCTATGAAACATATGCAGCTGGTTTTGCGGCTACTCCTGCAGTTAGAACACAAATCGATTCTTATTACGATGCTGGTGTTAACGTAGTATTTGCGGCAGCTGGTGGGGTTTCAACAGCTATGAAGAATGCTGCAGCTGATAAGGGTAAACTAGCAATTGATGTTGATGCTAATCAAGATGCATCAGTACCAGGAAGTGTTTTAACATCTGTATTGAAAGAAACAAACGTTGCTATTTATGACTTAGTTAAACAATTTGTTGCTGATGAATTAGATGAATCAGTTTATACTTATGACTTAACATTTGCAGGAAGTACTGGTATTACTGATTTAGCAACTATCGAAGGTTATATTCAAGACACAACAGCTGCACAAGCTAAGTGGACAGAAATCAAAGAAAAAATTGCTGATTTAAAGGCAAAAATTATTGATGGTACAATTGATGTAGTTGATGCTCAAGCAGGAGACGCTTCTCCTTATCCACTTTCAAATGTAACTAAAGTAAATTAGTAAAAAGGATTTATTGTAAAGTGGAAATTATTAAGACCGTAGATTTAACAAAGAAATTTGGATCCTTTACAGCTAACAAAAATATTAATATCTCCGTATTAGAAGGTGAAATCAAAGCAATTGTTGGGGAAAACGGTGCAGGCAAATCCACTTTAATGAATATGCTATATGGACTATTAAAGCCTACCTCTGGAGAAATCTACTTAAGAGGTAGGCTTATCCACTTTAATTCACCGGATGACGCTATTTTAAACGGAATTGGTATGGTTCATCAACATTTTAAGTTAGTTCCTAGTTTAACGGTTTATGAGAATGTTTTGTTAG
>PGXI01000014.1 GCA_002839125.1 Tenericutes bacterium HGW-Tenericutes-5 | reverse complement strand
GGTAACTATGGCACGTATCGCAGGAGTAGATATTCCTAGAGAAAAAAGAGTCGTTATCTCTTTAACTTATGTATATGGAATCGGTAGAACTAGAGCTGAAGAAATTCTAAAAGCTTGTGGTATCTCAGAAGATACAAGAGTTAAAGACTTAACAGATGAAGAAATCGTAAAAATTCGTCAAGAAGTTCAAAAGTTTACAGTAGAAGGTGACTTAAGACGTGAAGTTGCAATGAACATCAAACGTCTTCAAGAAATCGGAAGTTATCGTGGTTTAAGACATCGTAAAGGTTTACCTACACGTGGTCAAAACACACGTAACAATGCTAGAACACGTAAGGGTCCTAGAAAAACTGTAGCTAATAAGAAGAAATAAGAAGGGAGAAATGAATTAAATGGCACGTAATGTAAGAACTAAACGTCGTGTGAAAAAGAACATTCCGTTAGGGATCGCACATATTCATTCGACTTTCAATAATACAATTATCACAATTACTGATCCTAAAGGAAACGCTATTTCATGGAGTTCTTCAGGAGCTATCGGTTACAAAGGTAGCCGTAAATCAACGCCTTTCGCAGCCGGTTTAGCATCTGAAGCAGCCGCTAAAGCCGCTATGGATAACGGTGTTGTTAGAGTTGAAGTAGAAGTTAAAGGACCAGGACCAGGTAGAGAAGCAGCTATTAGAAGTTTACAAGTTGCAGGACTAGAGATTACAGCTATTAAAGATGTTACACCAGTTCCACATAACGGATGTCGTCCACCAAAACGACCACGTGGGTAGGAGGTAATTTATGAAGGACTTGAAATTCGAAAAACCTAAGACAGAAACTGTAGAAATCCAAGATAATTATGGTAAATTCGTGATTTCACCTCTCGAAAGAGGGTACGGTATCACTCTAGGTAATTCTTTGAGACGAGTTTTATTGTCTTCATTACCTGGTGCAGCAATTGTCAATGTCAACATTGAAAACGTAGTACATGAATTCACACCGGTTGAGGGTGTAGTTGAAGATGTTACAACCATCATCTTAAACTTAAAAGGTGTAATATTATCAATTGACAATGAAGAGTCAGATGTTGAAAAACATTTGGAAATATCTGTAGAAGGACCAAGAGATGTCTTCGCTTCAGATATCGTTTGTGATGAAGAAGTAGAAATAATGAATCCTAATCACTATATTTGCCATGTCAATAAAGGAACTTTGAGAATGCATATGAAAGCTAGACGTGGTAATGGCTATGTCAACGCTAAACAAAATGCAGAATACACTGATGACGTTAATGACATCGCAATTGATAGTATTTATACACCAATAACAAGAGCTAATTACACAGTTGAAAAAACAAGAGTTGATGATTCTGGTGATTATGACAAATTAATCCTAGAAGTATGGACAAATCGTTCAATCAACCCAAAAGATGCTATCGGGACAGCTTCTAAAATGTTAATCGACCACCTGCAAACTATTATTGATTTATCTGAAGCGAAAGTTGAAGAAGATTATATGGTGGAAAGAAAAACTGAAGAAACCAATAGAAACTTAGAAAAACCAATTGAAGATTTAGACCTTTCAGTTCGTTCTTACAACTGCTTAAAAAGAGCAGGAATCAACACTTTAGGTGAATTGATTGAAAAGAGTGAAGAAGACATGATGAGAGTTAGAAATCTTGGTAAAAAATCATTGAAAGAAGTTAAGCAAAAGCTTGAAGAAATGAATTTAAGCTTAGCTAAACACTAATCGATAGGAGGAAATCATGAGTAGAGGATATACAAAACTTAATCGTAATAGCGCTAATCGTAAAGCACTAATTCGTGATTTGGCTACACAACTTATTATGCATGGAAAAATCGAAACTTCTGTTGTTAAAGCTAAAGAAATTAGAAGAACAGTAGAAAAATTGATTACTCTAGCTAAAAAGGGTGACTTAAATTCAGCGAGAATTGCCGAAAAAACTGTTAGAGAACTTAAAATTGATGATCAATATGCTTTGGTTAAACTTCTAAAAGAGTTAGGACCAAAATATCAAGATCGCAATGGTGGATATACACGTATCTATAAAATTGGACCTCGTCAAGGCGATGCATGTCCAATGGCTATTATTGAATTAGTATAACAAAAACTTTAAAACCTGGAATCTCGAATTCCGGGTTTTTTGTTTTTATGATATAATCATTAATAGAAGCGAGGATTAAATATGACAATAGGGAAGAATATATTGAAATTCGATATTTTAGATAGCACAAACAATTATTTAAAAGAACGTATTGATAATCTAATTGATGGAACTATTTGTTACGCTTTGGAACAAACAAATGGAAGAGGAAGAAGAGAAAATACTTGGAAAAGTCCCAAAGGAAATCTCTACTTTTCATTTTTTAAAAATCAACAAATTAGCCGGGAAGAAGTTTTTTTTGAAACAATTAAAACTTCTGTCGCAATCATCAAATTACTTGATAATTATCAAATTAATGCAAGTGTTAAGTATCCTAATGATATATTAGTAAATAGTAAGAAAATAGCTGGAATTTTAATCGAAACTACAGGAGTAAAATTGATTGATTCTTTAGTTATTGGAGTTGGATTAAATGTTAATCAATCAGATTTTAAGGATCTAAATAAAAAGGCGATTTCAATAGCTTTGCTTAAAAAT
The DNA here is from genome assembly GCA_002839125.1 of Tenericutes bacterium HGW-Tenericutes-5. Lineage (GTDB taxonomy): Bacteria > Bacillota_I > Bacilli_A > Izemoplasmatales > Hujiaoplasmataceae > UBA2289. Next base: position 16,281 of record PGXI01000014.1, on the reverse strand, counting down.
CAAAACTTTAAGACGGAAGAATTACTAAAAGAATTCATAAAAATTTATAATAGTTTAAATGAACTAGATTACATATATAAAGAATATTTAAATAGGTCTTTGATTATCGGTAAAGAAATTAGATATGAAAATCAAAAGTATCAAATAGCAGGTATATTTTTAAATGGTGACATATTAATTAAAAATGAAAAAACACAGTCGAGAATTCTCGCAAATAATTTTGACTTTCAATACTTATATAATGATTAATTTTTAACGCTAAATATCAATATTATCAAAAAAAGCACAGATTGGCTTAAACAATGTGTGCCTTTTTGTTTTTTAAGATAATATCGATATCCAAACATAAATTCTTGTTTAGTAATAAACATAAGGTTCTATATTCACTACTGCTGAACAGAAAACAATTGCTCATAAAAGTTTTAATATTCAAATATTTTGATATTCAAAACAAATTGACAAGTATGAGAAAGAGTGATAAAATTATGGAGATTTTAAAATATGGAGGAAAAAGTATGAAATTTGAACATTTACAAAATTTAATATCAGAATCATTAGGAATAGATAATGAAAAAATTACTTTGGAAGCTGATCTAGTAGCCGATTTAGGAGCTGATTCATTAGATGCAGCTGAGTTAGTAATGTCTATAGAAGATATGTTTAAAGTAGAAGTTAGTGATGAAGATGCACAGAAGTTTAAAACTGTAGGAGAAATTTGGCAATTTATAGTTGAGAACACCAGCAAGTAGTATTGTTTCTAATACAATACTTCTAGAGGGAGAAAATTATGGATATGCGTGTTTTAAGACGAATAATCAAAGAATTTGAAAAATCGTCTCTATCTAAATTAGAAATAACTGAAAATGATTTAAATATTAAACTAGAAAAAGATTCCCATCAAACTAAAGATCAAGTAAGAATGATAGAATCTTATAATCAACCGATAGTTCAAGAAACAAAAGATGATTATTATGTTTTAGAATCACCACTTGTTGGAACTTTTTACGAAGCTTCATCTCCAGATGCAGCTCCTTTTGTTAGGTTGAATCAAAGAGTCGAAAAAGGTGAAGTTCTCTTCATCATTGAAGCGATGAAAGTTATGAATGAAATTAAATCCCCTATCAGTGGCGTAATAAAAAAGATTCATGTCTTAGATGGTCAGTCAGTAGAGTTTGCCCAGAAGATCATGGAAATTGAAGAATAAATGTTTCATAAAATTTTAATAGCCAATCGCGGTGAAATTGCGGTCAGAATTATTAGAACTTGTATGTATATGGGGATTGAAACTGTAGCAGTATATTCTACAGTTGATAAAGATAGCCTGCATGTTCAACTGGCCGATGAAGCCGTTTGTATTGGTGGTGCAAAGAGTCAAGATTCTTATTTGAATATGGAAAATATTATTTCCGCAGCTATCAACACAGGTGCTGAAGCCATTCATCCAGGCTTTGGCTTTTTAAGTGAAAACGCAGAGTTTGCACAGCTTTGTGAAGAATGTGGGATTGCTTTTATCGGGCCAAAAAGCGAGCACATAAAAGCAATGGGGAATAAATCTTGGGCTAGACACAAGATGATTGAAATTAATGTTCCAGTAGTTCCCGGTAGTGAAGGTGAAATTAAAAATCTTGAAGAAGCAATTAAGATAGCTAAACAAATCGGCTATCCGGTTTTAGTTAAAGCCAGCGCAGGTGGCGGTGGTAGAGGAATGAGAATAGCTAATGACGAAGAAAGCTTAAAAAATGCTTTCAATACAGCTAAAGCTGAAGCTATAAATGCCTTTGGCGACGGTACTTTGTATTTAGAAAAGTATGTTGCAAATCCAAGACATATTGAGTTTCAAGTACTATGCGATAAATATAGTAATGTAATTCATCTCTATCAAAGAGATTGTTCAATTCAAAGAAGAAATCAAAAAGTAATTGAAGAAGCTCCGGGCATAATAGATAATGAATTAAGAGATAAAATGATTGAAGCGACGTTAAAAGCGTGTAGAGCAATAAATTATGAGAATGCTGGGACAATTGAGTTTCTAGTTTCTGGTAATGATTTCTACTTTATTGAAATGAATACAAGAATTCAAGTTGAACATCCAATCACAGAAATGATTACGGGAAAAGATATAGTGAAAGAGCAAATTAAAATAGCTTCAGGAGAGAAAATTTCATTTTCTCAAGCTGAGGTTGTTGTTAATGGTTATAGTATTGAATGCAGAATTAATGCCGAGAATCCTAAACATGGATTCAGACCAAGCCCTGGAAAACTAAAATTATTACATGTACCTTCTGGTAATGGAATTCGTTTTGATTCTTTACTTTTTTCTGAATATACAGTTCAACCCTTCTATGATTCAATGATTGGCAAGTTGATTGTTCATGGTGAAAATCGCGATGAAGCAGTTAAGAAAATGCGAGCAGCATTAGAAGAGTTGGTTATTCAGGGTATTGATACAAATCAAAATTTTCTTTATATGATTATGAATAATCCTGATTATATAAAAGGAAATTTCGATACTTCTTTCATCAGTTTAAAATTAGAACGATTATTGGAGTATGATGACAATGAATAAAATCGGCGAAACAATAAATAAACGTAAAAAACTAAAGCATAACATCCGTTTGATGAATGAAGAAAGTCGAGTTAACCGTGAGTTAGATTTAGATATTCCAGAAGGACTATATGATAAATGTCCTTCATGCGGGAAATTAACGAATATGAAGCTCAATATAGAAAATGATTATATTTGCAAGAGCTGCGGTTATCATTTCCGTATGAGAGCAATCGACAGAATTAAATACATTTTAGATGAAGATTCCTTTGTGGAAAAAGGAATTGGTTATATTACTTTAAACCCTCTATACATCGAAGGTTATGAAGCGAAAATTAATAAGTATAAAAAGGAAACCTCACTCGATGAGGCTTATATTTATGGTTTTGGTCAAATATATGGAGAACCTTGTATTATTGGTGTAATGGATAGCCATTTCATGATGGGTAGTATGGGTAGCGTTGTTGGTGAAAAAGTAGCGAAGACTTTCGAATATGCAATTTACAAAAAATTACCGGTTATCATTTTTACAGCTTCTGGTGGAGCGAGAATGCAAGAAGGAATATTTTCTTTAATGCAGATGGCAAAAACATCAGCGGCTGTAGCTAAACATAGTAGTTTAGGATATCTTTATGTCAGTGTTTTAACAGATCCGACTACTGGAGGAGTTACCGCTAGTTTTGCATCACTAGGAGATATTATTATCGCAGAACCAAATGCCTTAATTGGATTTGCCGGACCAAGAGTAATTGAGCAAACGATTAATCAAAAATTACCGGAAGGTTTCCAAAGATCTGAGTTTTTGATGGAAAAAGGCTTCATTGATCAAGTGATAAATAGAAAAGACTTGAAAAAAACTTTACACCAAATCCTTCATATGCATCGGAGGACAATTTAATGAATATATTAGATAAAGAAAGAAAACTTCTAGTTCTCGAGAAGAATATTAGTGACTTAGGTGACACAGAATCAGTTTCAAAATTAGTTGAAGAAGTTGAAAAATTTAAGAAGAACGAAATGACAAAACTATCATCTTGGGATAAGGTTCTATTAGCTAGACATCCAAAAAGACCAAAATCTAGAGATTTTATCGATTATTTCTCCAAAGATTTTATTGAATTTCATGGAGATCGATTATTTGGAGACGATAAAAGTATAATCGGTGGTATTGGTAGTATTGATGGAATAGTTTTTACTATTATCGCTCAACAAAAAGGTAGTACAGTTGAAGAAAATATCAAGAGAAACTTTGGTATGCCTCACCCAGAAGGTTATCGAAAAGCATTAAGATTAATGAAACAAGCAGAAAAATTTAATCGTCCAATCTTAACGCTGATTGATACTCCGGGAGCTTATCCTGGACTTGGCGCTGAAGAAAGAGGACAAGGTTTCGCGATTGCGGAAAACTTAAAAGAGATGAGCAGATTAACTGTTCCTGTGATTGCTGTAGTTATCGGCGAGGGTGGAAGTGGTGGAGCTTTAGCTTTAGGTTTTGCTAATGAAGTATTAATGCTCGAAAATGCAATTTATTCAATATTGAGCCCGGAAGGGTACGCAAGCATTGTTTGGAAGGACTCAACTAAAGCACCTCTTGCTGCTGAACAAATGAAAATTACTGCAGCGGATTTGAAAGATTTTGATATAATTGACGAAATCATTCAAGAACCATTTGGTGGTGCTCACTTTAATCCTGAACTAACCTTTGAAAAAACGAAAAAATGTATTATGGATACATATTATCATTTAAACGGTTTAGCTAGGACTGAATTACAATATCAAAGAAATGCAAAAGTAAGAAACTTTGGTTTTTTACAGCGATTTAACTATGACAATTTAAAAGAGGTACGAAAATGAGATATACAAAAATATATGGTACTGGAAGTTATGTTCCTGATAAAATTATTACTAATGAAGAAATGACTAAATTTGTTGATACAAGTGATGAATGGATTGTTTCAAGAACCGGTATTAAAGAAAGAAGAATAGTTACTGATCAATCAACTCTTGATTTAGCAGAAATTGCTGCTAATAGAGCGATTGAAAGTTCAAGTATAGATAAAAATAAAATTGATTTAATTATTGTAGCTACAGTTACATCAGATTATGCTTTCCCCGGAGTTTCTAACTTGCTTCAGTCTCGATTAGGATTAGATAATGTAATGGCTTTTGATATCAATGCGGCTTGTAGCGGGTTTTTATTTGCCCTTCAGATTGCTGATAAAATGATTAAAAGCGAGTCTTATAATTATGCTTTAATTGTTGGAGCTGAGATTTTGAGCCGGTTGACAGATTGGCGCGACCGAAACACCTGTGTTTTATTTGGCGATGGCGCTGGTGCAATGGTTATCGGAAAAAGTAAAACTAATAAAATTAAGGACATTATAACGGCTTCAAAAGGTGATACTGACTTTTTGTTGTTCTCAAAAAATCCTGATATCAAAGATCCTTATGTTAACGAAATAAGCTCTCAAGATCATATTCATATGAACGGTAGTGAAGTTTTTAAATTTGCATCGAGAATTATGCCAAAAACAATTAAGAAATTATTGGAAAGAAACAAATTAAATATTAATGAAATCAACTATATTGTAGCTCATCAAGCAAATTTACGGATTATTGATAAAAGTGCTAGAGATTTAGGCATTGGTATGGATAAAATGTTTATTAACATCGATAAATACGGCAACACTTCAGCCGCTAGCGTTCCGATTGCTATCGATGAAGCAATTAGAAGTGAGAAGATAAAAAGAGACGATTTATTTTTGACAGTTGCTTTTGGTGGCGGCTTAACTTGGGCTGGAGCTCTAATTGAGTACTAAAGGAGAAATATTATGGATTTAAGAGATTTATTAAAGATAAAATATCCAATCATTCAAGGTGGAATGGCAAATATCGCTGATCATAGATTAGCTAGTGCCGTTAGCAATGCTGGCGGTTTAGGATTAATCGGTTGCGGCGGTTGGGATACAGATAGAGTTAGAGATGAAATTAGAAAAACAAAAGCTTTGACAGATAAACCATTTGGAGTCAACATAATGTTGATGAGTCCTTATGCTGAAGAGTTATCAGACTTGGTTATCGAAGAAGGAGTGAAAATAGTTACTACTGGCGCTGGAAGTCCTGGTGTTTACATGAAAAAGTGGAAGGAAGCTGGAATAATTGTGATTCCTGTTGTTCCAAGCGTAGCTTTTGCGGTAAGACTAGAAAGATCTGGCGCAGATGCATTGATTGTTGAGGGAACAGAAGCGGGTGGACATATTGGTGAAATCACGACTTTTGTATTGGTTCCTCAAGTGTCTGATGCTGTTAATATTCCTGTAATAGCGGCTGGTGGTATTGCTGACCACCGAGGATTAGATGCAGCTTTCATATTAGGTGCTAAAGGTGTTCAAATTGGAACAGTTTTACTAGCTAGTGAAGAATGCCCAATTCATCAAAATTATAAAGAAAAAGTAGTTAAAGCAAAAGATACTGAAACTGTAGTTACCGGCAGACAAACCGGAGCTCCAGTGAGAGTTTTAAAGAATAGAATGGCTAAAGAATATTTAGATTTAACTAAGTTTGGAGACGCCAAATTAGAGGATTTGGAAAAACTAACTTTAGGTTCACTAAGGAAAGCGGTTTTTGACGGCGATCTCGATAATGGTAGTTTTATGGCTGGTCAGTCAGCTGGATTGGTTAAAGCAATTAGACCAGTAAAAGAAATATTAGAAGACATATTTGAAAATAGTTTAGTAGCTAAAGGTGTGATTTGATGAAAACTGTCTTTATGTTTTCCGGTCAAGGTTCACAGTATTTAGGCATGGCTAAAGAACTATATGACAATTATGAAGTTGTTAGAAACGTCTTCCAAAAGGCAGAAGAAATTACAAATTATCCGATAAAGAAAATATTTTTTGAATCACTAGAATTACTTAATGATACTAATTATACCCAAGTTGCGATGTTTGTTATGTATCAAGCTATAATTGAAGTTTTAAAGTTGCATAATATTACCGCAGAATCCAGTATGGGATTGAGTTTAGGCGAATATGGAGCATATCTTCATAATGAAGTCTTCAGTTTTGAATTGGGCTTAGATATAGTTAAAAAAAGATCAATATTAATGGCTGAAGCTCAAGAAAAAAACCCAGGAAAAATGTGTGCAATTATTGGCTTAGAAAATAATGCAGTTGAAGAAATAATTAAACAATTTAATAGTGTTGTAATCGCAAACTATAACTTACCGACACAACTTGTCATTTCTGGAGATCAAGAATCGATATTTAAAATAAAGGATTTAGCAGTTGAAAAAGGTGCTAAACGAGCAATAGTTTTAGAAACTAGTGGTGCTTTTCATTCACCGTTTATGAAGTCAGCTGAAGAAGGTTTTTATGATTACCTTTCAAGCCTTAAAATAAACGAACCGAAACGTAACTTGTATGTCAATTTAACAGGTAAAAAGTATGAAGCAAATATCAAAGAAGTAATGTCTAAACAGATTTCTCACAGCGTAAAGTTTTACCAAATGGTAGAAGAAATGATTGCGGATGGAATGAATTTGTTTATTGAGATAGGACCTAAACAAACTTTATCCAGTTTAGTACGAAAAATAGATTCAAATGTAGTTGTATGTAATGTAGAAGATTTAAAGTCTTTACAAAAAACCATTTTGATATGGGGGGATATTAATGGAAAATAGAAGAACAGTTTTAGTAACTGGAAGTTCGAGAGGAATCGGAAGACAAATTGCTTTAGCATTTGCTGAAGCAGGTTATAATGTTGTGATAAATTATAACAAATCCGAAGATTCTGCGAATAAATTAGTCAATGAGATTAAGGACCATGGAGTTGATTCATTAGCTATAAAAGCTGACGTTTCAAGCTTTACAGAATCACAAAAACTGGTTGAAGATGCAATTAATCATTTCAAAAAAATTGATGTTTTAATCAACAATTCTGGAATAACAAAAGATAATATGATTTTGAGAATGAAAGAAGAAGATTTTGATAGTGTTATCGACGTCAATTTAAAGGGCACATGGAATATGTGTAGACACTTAAGCGGTCACTTTTTAAAGAACAGAGAAGGAAAAATCATAAATATAACTAGTGTTGTTGGTTTGGTTGGTAATCCCGGTCAATCTAATTATGTTGCTTCAAAAGCTGGTGTTATTGGCTTAACAAAGAGTTTGGCCAAGGAATTAGGCAGTAGAGGAATAACTGTTAATGCTGTTGCTCCTGGTTTTATTGAAACTGAAATGACAAAAGAACTATCAAGTGAAATCCAAGATGCTTATTTGAAACAAATTCCATTAAAAAGATTCGGGACAACTAATGATGTAGCAGATTTATGTGTTTTCTTAGCAAGTTCAAAAGCTGATTATATAACTGGTCAAACCATCAGCGTTAACGGAGGAATGGTATGATGTATAATCGAAGAAGAGTTGTAATAACTGGACTTGGAGCTTTAACTCCAGTTGGAAACACTGTTGCAGAAACTTGGGAAGGCATTAAAAACGGTAAAAACGGAATAGCCCCAATTACTCATTATGATGCTAGCAACGATGAAGTTAAATTAGCTGCTGAGTTAAAAAACATAAGATTAGAAGACAAACTTGAAGGAAAAGAAATAAGAAGAACAGACCGCTTTACTCAGTTAGCTCTTTATGCAACTGATGAAGCGGTAAAAGACGCTTCTTTAAATTTTGAAGATATTGATATAAAAAGAACCGGTGTCTATTACACCAGCGGTATTGGTGGCTTAGAAACTATTAATGATCAAAAACAAAGAGCTATGGAAAAAGGATATCATCGAATGAGTCCATTCTTTATACCGAGTTCCATCATCAATTTAGCTGCTGGTAATATAGCGATTAAATATGGAATTAAAGGACCGGCAATTAGCCATGTAACAGCTTGTGCAAGCTCAACAAATGCTTTAGGGGAAGCTTTTAGAGCGATTAGAGATGGTTATTTGGATTTAGCAATAACCGGAGGCAGTGAAGGATGTGTTATTCCTATTGGCATTTTTGGATTCGCGGTTATGCAGGCACTTTATCGCGGTGACGATGTTAGTAAAGCAAGTATTCCTTTTGATGTAAATCGTGGTGGCTTTGTAATGGGTGAAGGTGCAGGTACATTAATAATTGAAGAGTTGGAACATGCAAAGAAACGTAACGCAAAAATATATGCAGAAGTTATAGGCTATGCGGCCACATGTGATGCCACACATATCACTGGACCGGATCCGGAAGGAAACGGGGCTAAAGACTCGATGCTATTTGCATTAGAGGACGGTTTAGTTAATCCAAATGAAGTTGATTATATTAACGCTCACGGGACATCTACACCACTAAATGATAAAGTTGAAACTTTAGCGATTAGAAACGCTTTTGGACCCCATGCATATGAACTTAATGTTTCAAGTACAAAATCAATGACGGGACATCTTCTTGGAGCGTCGGGAGCAGTAGAAGCGATTATAACCACTTTAGCTGTAAAAGATGATTTCGTTCCACCGACTATAAATACAACTGATTTGGATCCTGAGTGCGACTTAAATTACACTTTAGGAAAAGGTGTGGCAAAAAAAGTGAATTACGCTTTGAGTAACAGCCTTGGATTCGGTGGACATAATGCTACTGTTGTAATAAAGAAATATCAGGAGGAAGAATAAAAATGATCTTAAATAGTAATGAAATTCAACAAATAATTCCTCATAGACATCCTTTTTTGTTGATAGACCGAATTATTGAGTTAGTACCTGGAGTAAGTGCAACTGCTTTAAAAAACCTATCGGTCAGTGATCCAGTTTTTGAAGGGCATTTTCCGGGAGAACATATTATGCCAGGAGTATTGATAATTGAAGCAATGGCTCAAACAGGTGCTGTAACGATTCTTTCGATGGAAGAGTTTAAAGGGAGAACTGCTTATTTTGCAGGTATTGATAAATGCAAATTCAAAAGAAAAGTAATTCCTGGTGATGTGTTAAAACTAGAAGCAAGAGTGGTAAATCGGATTGGAATGCTTGGTGTTGCGGAAGCTACTGCGACTGTTGATGGAGAGTTAGCTTGTAAAGCAATATTAAAGTTTGCAATCGGAAATAAAATCTAAACTTACAAGGATAGTATTTTAAATGATACTATCTTTTTTTTGCCTTAAAGTGTTATTATATACATGTAAAATAAACTAAAGTAGGTGAATTTTATGAAACTAAGATTTCAAAGAGTTAAAAGTATGATGTTCTTCGGAGTGAGAATGAAAATTTATGTTAATGGTGAACTAGTCGCTAAATTAAAAAGCGGTGAAATATTTGAATGGGAAGAATCAAATCTTAAAGAAATCGAAATAAAAACCCATCGTTTTATAAACGATCTCAATATTCCAGTAACTGATTTCATTGAATCTGTTGATATTCTTTTACAATATCAAATTGGTCTATGCAAAAATAGTACACAAGCAATAGTTTCTGAAAACGGGAAACTTATTGGAGTTTTTCCAAAGCCAAAGACGGAGGCTAAATAATGGAAAAAGAAAGATACTTCATAAGTCTTTTCAATGATTTGGAAAACTATTTACGAATCACTTATAATAAAGGCGATTACTCATATACAGGTTTTATCACAAAACTTTATCAGATAAAAAAAAGCAGAGAGAATATGATAATTAACGATATGGAGAACTTCGAAATTATAAAACAAGCTGCTCAAATGCGAAATATCATAGCTCATAATAATGATGTTTTAATTCCAAGTGATCAATTCATCAAAAAATTTGAATCAATTGTCAAAAAAATAACTAAACCATTAACAGTAAAAGATATCATGACAGAATATAATCAATTAAAGACGATTAGTCTTAAAACCAAAATAAAAGATGCTGTTAATTTGTTGAAATCTTCTGGATTTTCAACCCTTCCAGTAATTGAAGGTGATGATTTGCTAGGGCTATTTACAGAGAAATCACTTTATGATTACTTTAGTTTAAATCAAGTACATCAAATTTCAAAAGATATGACAATTAAGGATATCATTGAGGCAATCGACCTTAATAATCATCCGCGTAAATACTATGATTTTGTCGATAAAAATAAAAGTATCTATGAAGCGTACCAAATGTTTAATAAAGACATTAAGCAGCGACGAGAAATGCTTTTATTATTGGTCACTGATTCCGGAAGTAATTACGAACAACTTTTAGGAATTGTTGCTTTAAGAGATTTAGAAAATCATCTAATAAATTAGGAGTTTTTGATTTTTTTTGATATAATATTTATTTGGGCGGTGAGCACGATGAGTTATATAGAAGTCAAAGATTTAACCTTCTCATACAACGAAAAAACCAACGTCTTAGAAGCGGTTAATATCAACATCGAAAAAGGCGAATGGATTGCGGTATTAGGACATAATGGTTCGGGAAAATCAACTCTAGCAAAAACCTTAGTAGGGTTACTAGAACCAAAAGAAGGCGAAATATTCATTGATGGGCAAATTCTTTCAGAAGAAAGTGCCTACGAAATAAGAAAAAAAATCGGTATCGTTTTTCAGAATCCGGATAATCAATTTGTTGGAGTTACGGTAAGAGACGATATTGCTTTTGGCATGGAAAATTTGTGTATTCCACGCGAAGAGATGCTAAGTAAAATCGATTTTTACGCTAAAAAAGTGAATATGTTGGATTTCCTAGATAAAGAACCAGCAAATCTTTCTGGCGGACAAAAACAAAGAGTTGCTATAGCTGGAATTTTAGCTATGCAATCAGATATCATAATCTTTGATGAAGCTACTTCAATGCTTGATCCTTTTTCACGTGAAGAATTAATTAAATACATCAAAACTCTACATAAAGATGGATTAACAATTATCATGATTACGCATGATATAAACGAAGCTTTATTAGCTGATAAGATTTTAGTTATGAATAAAGGTAAAGTATACGCTTTTGAAGAAACCGAAACAATCATGAAAAAGAAAGAAATCTTTACTGATAGCCATTTAGAATTACCGGTTTCATTAGATATAGCTAACTCACTGGAATTGTCAGACAAACATAAAGAAATTAGGGAAAAACTATGGGAATACGCTTTAATCAAGTAAGTTATGATTACTCTTCGTTTGCCCAAGGGTTATATACGGCAATCAAAGACATTAACTTAGAAATAACCGAAAAACATGAATTTATCGCTTTAGTAGGACATACCGGTTCTGGCAAGTCTACTTTAGCCAAGCATATGAACGCTCTAATTTTTCCTAGTGAAGGTAACTTAGAGATTTTTGGTGAAGTCATCACCGCTAAAAGAAACAAAAAAATTAAATATAATAATATTCGTAAGAAAGTTGGATTGGTTTTTCAGTTTCCTGAGTATCAACTATTTGAAGAAACAGTTGAAAAAGATATTATGTTTGGTCCAATGAACTTTAAAATTACCCAAGAAGAGGCTAAAAAAATCGCAAAAGAATCACTAAACTTGGTCGGACTAAACGATTCTTACCTCCAAAGGAATCCATACAATTTATCTGGAGGCGAAAAGAAAAGAGTCTCTATAGCTGGTATTTTAGCTATGGATCCAGAGATTTTGGTTTTAGATGAACCTACTTCAGGATTAGATCCAGCTGGAAAAAGAGTTCTTATGAATCTTTTTAAAGATATTAATGAAAAAACCGGAAAAACTATTGTAATTATTACTCATGACATGGATTTAGTCTATCAGTATTTTAATCGTGTTTTAGTTATGAATGAAGGAAGATTAATTTATGATGGTGATCCTGAAAAACTCTTTAGAGAAAAAGATTTATTTAAGAATCATCTTGATTATCCTAATACAATAAAGGTTTTAAAGTATCTGAACGAAACTTTGAATCTAAATCTAAATATTTATCAAAAAACTCTTGAAGCAGCTCTTTCTGAGATAGAAAGGGTGGTAAAAGAATGAAAAGTATAATTATTGGTCAGTATATTCCTGGAAAGGGAATGTTCTATAAACTAGATCCTCGCACTAAGATTGTGGCTGTATTATTTATTATGATTTCTGTTTTTTTACTTCAAACGATCTTTCAGTTATTAATCGCTCTTTCAGTCGCAATAATTCTCCTTTTAATCGGAAGAATATCATTGCTTAAAGTTTTAAAAGGCTTAAAGCCGATTATGATTCTATTAATCTTTACTTTTATTTTTCAGATAATTCTGAACCGTGAAGGCACACCGCTTATAAGCCATCCAATGTACTTTACAATCTTCACACTGATTTTTTTGATATTGGCTTTTATTATTTGGCGTGTTTTGGCCAAATTATTAAGATTTAGGTTTACGTTGTTCTTCTTATTCGCAGGAAGTGTTTACGTGATTTTGAGATTTGTTGATTTTGGTGACGCATTAATAGAACCTTTCAATTTTGCAATATATCAATCAGGATTAGAAATGTCAATTTTTGTAGTGATAAGACTTTTAATAATAATAACTTTATCAACTGTTTTGACTCTAACAACAAAACCAACAGACCTAACTCAAGGAATCGAAAAACTTCTGCATCCATTAAAGAGAATTGGGTTTGACTCAGAAAGTTTCGCATTAATTATTTCCATCAGCCTTCGTTATATTCCAACTATTTTTGATGAAGCTAATAAAATCATGCTTGCGCAAGCTTCTCGTGGTGCTGATTTTAGCGAGGGAAAACTTAAAGATAAATTGAAACAAGTAATTTCGCTTCTAGTTCCGATGTTTATCATAGCATTTATGCGAAGTGAAGAATTAGCCAACGCAATGGAATCGAGAAATTTTGTTCCAGGTGAAAAAAGAACTAGAATCAACGAATTAAACTTCAACTATAAAGATGTTCTCGCTACTGTTTTTAGTATTTTGGTACTTGCCGGTTCAATTGTATTAAGGGTGATATAATGTTTGAAAACCTCAATCAAAATGTCGCTTTAAAAGTTGACGATTTGGTTATTCTAAACAAAGAACTAGTAGAAGACTACATTGCAAAAAACAAAGAGCTATTCGAGGAAATCACGTTCACAGATCATCTGAATTATCATATGAAGTATGGATATAATAAAAACCATAACCCAGTTAAAATAGCTTTTTTAGATAATGAAATCCAAAGAATTATTATAAAAACTAAAAACTTCTCACAAAAACGTGTACGAATTGATTTGATGTACGACGGCTCTGCTTATCATGGTTTTCAAATTCAAGCCAACGGCAAAACTATTCAAGGCGAATTATCAAAACTAATATCTGAAGTTAACAATAAAGAAATTCTTGTCCAAGGAGCTTCAAGAACTGATGCTCTAGTTCACGCTAAGATGCAAGTAATCCATTTTGATGACGAATCTAATCTTAGTAAAGAAGAGTGGTTGAGATTTCTAAATAATCGACTTCCTAAAGATATTTTTATTACTAATATCGAATTAATGCATCCGCTATTTCATAGTCGCTATGATGTTTATGAGAAAGAGTACGTTTATAAAATAAAACTTGGTGATTATGATCCGTTTTTATTAAACTATGCTTGGAATATAGAATACCTTGATTTTGTAAGACTAAACGATCAGATTAAAAAGATTATCGGAACTCATGATTTTACAAGTTTCGCTAAAGGTATCAAAGGCGATAATGTAAGGACCATTTATAAGAGTGGATATAAATTAGATGATGACATTTTAGAAATACATATAACAGGTAATGGCTTTTTACGTTATATGGTTAGATTAATAATTGCTCATGCCATTAATTACGCTACTAAGAAAATTGATATTGATATTCTTGAGATATTAAATGAAAAGTCAAGAAGACATACCAAAAATTTAGCTCCTGCCGAAGGGCTATATTTAAACAAAATAATCTATTAAAAAAGGCCTAAGAATTTTCTTAGGCCTACATATTTTTATTGTAATTTATCCATTTTTGAAATTCGTTTTTTAAGAACAATCTTTTTAGTTACAGCAACTAACAATAGAATGATAATATTGATTGAGACGATGGCTGCACCACTTGGAATATTTAAAGTGTAAGCCAACCACAAACCGAAAAATACAGACAGTTCTGAAAATACAATTGAAATAATTAAAGTTGATTTATATGACCAGCCAAGTTTAATACCTGCCGCAACTGGTATAACCATCATCGAAGAAATTAATAATACGCCTGCAGATTCTAATAATACAGATACAACAACTGAAAGCATAATTATAAATACTATTTGAAATAAATTGACATTAATACCTAAAAATTTAGCACTTGATTCATCAAAACTAACAGCTAAAATTTGTTTGCCAAACAAAATAAATAGAATAGCAACAATAAAACCGGTAATTAAGATTAAAATAATGTAATAATTAGTTACAGTTAAGATTGAACCGAATAGATAGTTATATAAAGAACCAGTTTTCTTTGATAAAGAAAAGAAAATAGCACTTAAAGCAGCCCCTAAACTAATAACAATTACCATTGATATTTCTTGAAAATTGTTATAGGACCTTCGGAATAACTCAATTAATAACCCGCCAATAATTGAGAAAATAATACCTAAATATAGAGGTTTATCAAAGAACATAGTTACGCCTAGCGATGAAAGAAACAAACTTACAGAAATTCCCACCAATGAAAAGTGACCTAGTGTATCAGCGATAAAGGATAATCTTCTTACTACAACAAAGGTACCTAGCAAAGGAGCTAAAATGCCTAACATAATACCAGCTATTAAAGCTCTTAACATGAAATCTTGTTGGAAGAGGTCGGTAATAAAGGATAGAATCATTATAAAACACCCTCCTTCAACTCTACACCACGTTCTTCAAAACTTGTGGTTAAATCGCCATACATTGAAAGCAAATGTGTATAATTCAATTGTTCAATATCGTCATTATGAGTAATTAAAATAATAGTAATTCCCATCTGATGCAAGTCTTCAATTGTTGAATAGAAGAATTCTTTATTTTGTTTATCAATTGAAGCAGTTGGTTCATCAAGAACTAAGACTTCTGGATTATTAAGCATGGCTCTTACAATAAAAACTCTTTGTAATTGTCCTCCAGATAGTGAATTAATATTTTGATTAATGATTTCAAAAATTCCCATCTTTTCTAAAAATTTAAGTCTTTCGGATTCTTTTGTCCGCTTAAGACTAGAAATTTGTAATAGTTCACCAACAGTAATTGGAAACTCGTAGTTAAAATCATCAAAATTTTGACTAACGTATCCAAATCTTGTCCAAGATTTAAAGTCGGTAATATCGACTTTATCATAGAAAATCATGCCGGATTTAACTAAATTAAAACCCAGTAAACATTTAATAAAAGTGGATTTGCCAGAACCATTTTTTCCACGAATTACTAAATAATCTCCACTATTCAAAGTGAGAGATAAATTAGAAATGATAGTTTTAGCGCCATAGGCGAATGATAAGTTGTTAATATTAATCTGCATCGCTTGACCACCTTCTTGATATATTGTAACATAATAAGAGATTATTATGAAAGAATTTTATTTAAAAAAAGCACAATTTATGAGATAATAGAATAATAAGCGGGTGATAGTGATGAAGGGAAAATTTATAACTTTCGAAGGAACTGAAGGTTCTGGAAAAACATCAGTTATAAAAGAAGTAAAAAAGCATTATGAAGACCTAGGATATCAAGTTATGGTTACTAGAGAACCAGGCGGAATCGCCATCTCTGAAAAAATCCGAGATATCCTTTTAAATAAAGAAAATACCGAAATGGATCCAAGAACTGAAGCGCTTCTTTTTGCGGCAT
>PGXI01000013.1 GCA_002839125.1 Tenericutes bacterium HGW-Tenericutes-5 | reverse complement strand
AACGGCATTGATATATTAATGCCGGTAGTTAAAGTTGTAGCTGGCGATAAAATGGTTGCTAATGTGTTTAAAGAATGCGGTTTTCAATATATTGGCGATTCAAGATTAAAAAATTTACAAATTTATCAAGATTTACCCTTAAAAAAGCTGCTTGTTAGGATTCCTAGCCTATCAGAAGTGTCTGATGTTATAAGCTACTCTGATATCGCTTTAAGCAGTGAAATAAAAACTGTAATAGCTCTAGATTTAGAGGCTAAAAGGCAAAATAAAAAATACGAAATAATTTTTATGTTCGACCTTGGTGACCTGAGAGAGGGAGTTTTTTACAAAGATGATTACTTAAAAGATATCGAAAAGATTCTTTCTTTAAAAAATATCGTCTTAAAAGGCATTGGAACCAACTTAACTTGTTATGGGGGACTCGTTCCGAGTAAAATTATTCTTAATCGTTTAGTTGAAATTAAATCTAATATCGAAAAAACATTTAATATTACCTTAGATATTATTTCCGGTGGTAATTCTTCTTCAGTATATCTATATGACAAGCAAGAAATTCCTCTTGAAGTAAATTCTTTGAGAATTGGTGAAGCAATTTTCTTTGGAAAAGAAACTTCATACTCAACTGATATTGAAGGGTTCAATCATGATATCTTTACTTTAGAAGCCGAAATTATTGAATGTAAATTAAAACCTTCATATCCTGATGGGGAGATGTCAATTAACTCTTTCGGTGAAAAAGTCGTAATTGAAGATAAAGGTATTATGAAAAGAGCAATTTTAGCAATTGGTAAACAAGATGTTATTCTCGATAACATAAAACCGATTGATAAAAGAATTTCTGTAATTGGCGGAAGTAGCGATCATTTAATAATGGATGTCACAAATACAGATTACAAATTAGGTGACATAATTGAATTCAATGTTAATTATCCAGGTCTTCTTCATTTAATGAATTCACCATATGTAAAAAGATTCTACAAATAAAAAAAAGCCGTTAGGCTTTAAATTATTTTTTATTCCTTATATAGCTTACAGTAGTTTCTTTCTTAACTTCAAATTCTTTCATCTTTTCAAAGAATTGTAGGGTTCTTGTATTATCTCCGTAATTACGCGGATGGAATCCCGGGAACTTCTTTTGTAAAAGTTGAGCAATAAGACTCCAATAAGCCCAACCATCATCTTCTAGATTTGCGTTGATAATATTAGTAAGTTCTTGTTTTATTCTTCTAAGTGGAGTAATTGAACTTACAGGTTTAGTTTTTGTTTTAGCGGTTTGAGTCTTTTGATCCTTAACATCAACTTCTACCACTTCTTCTTTAGGAGCTTCCTTAAGCATCTTATCAAGATATGCAAAAGTTTCACAAGAGTTAACAAGTGAAATTGGCGTTTTAGATTCACCCATTCCAAAAACAAACATGTTATCTTCTCTTAGCCTAGTAACTAATTTAGTAAAATCACTATCGCTTGAAACGATACAAAAAGAGTTTACTTTTTCGGAATACAAAATATCCATCGCATCGATAATTAGAGTAAAGTCGGATGAGTTTTTACCAACAGTATATGCATATTGTTGGACAGGAGTTAACCCAAACTCACTGATTTTAGTTTTCCAAGGGTTTAACTGTGGTGTTGTCCAATCCCCATAAACCCTTCGATAATTGATAGTACCGTATTTATTTGCTTCATCAATAATGATTTCTATATAATTAGAACTGATATTTTCTGCGTCAATAAGTAACGCAATACTTTTATTTTTTATTTCCATATGAACACCTCTTACAAATCATTATAACAAATATTTGTCAATTTAGACAATTAATAAATAAAATCGTAAAAAAAGGAGAGTAAAATGACTAAAAACAATGTACTAAACGCTTGGCTTGAGGAATTGAATAACCATCTAGAGCCGGAAAAGATTATTTTTTGGACAGGTGAGCAAAATCAATATGACGATTTAGCTAATGAAATGGTTCAAAGTGGTAAAGCTATTCGTCTTAATCCAACCAAGCGCCCAAGATCTTTGCTTTTCAGATCAGATCCATCAGATGTTGCTAGAGTAGAAAAAAGAACTTTTATTTCAACTTCTGACCAAGCAACAGCTGGACCTACAAATAACTGGATTAGTAAAGATGAATTAATGCCTTTGATGTGGGACCTATATAAAGGTTCTATGAAAGGTCGAATCATGTATGTAATACCTTTTTCAATGGGACCTATTGGCTTAGACATGTCTAGACTAGGAGTTGAAGTCACTGATAGTCCGTATGTAGCACTAAATATGCATATCATGACAAGAACTGGAAATAAAGTTTTAGAGATGATTGAAAAAGGCAAGGAATTTGTCAAATGTCTACATTCAGTTGGCTACCCATTAAAACCTGGCGAAGAAGATCTCGAATGGCCATGCGCTCCAATAGAGAAAAAATATATTACCCAGTTCCCAGAAGAAAGAATGATTTGGTCTTATGGTTCTGGGTATGGTGGAAATGCTCTATTAGGTAAAAAGTGCTTCGCTTTGAGAATCGCTTCTGCTATAGCTAAAGACGAAGGCTGGTTAGCGGAACACATGTTGATTTTAAAATTAACTAGTCCTGAAAATAAAGTTAAATATATCACCGGAGCTTTTCCTAGCGCTTGTGGTAAAACTAATCTAGCGATGATTAATCCAACGCTTGAAAATTGGAAAGCTGAGACCTTAGGTGATGACATCGCTTGGTTAAAAATTCATGAGGATGGATATATGTACGCAATCAATCCTGAAGCTGGTTTCTTTGGCGTTACATCAGGAACTTCGTATAAAACTAATCCAACAGCAATGGAATCAATTAAGAGTGATACTATATTTACCAATGTAGCCTTAACTGACGATGGCGATGTTTGGTGGGATGGTTTATCAGAAGCTCCTAATCATTTAATTGATTGGCATGGTAACGATTGGTATAAGGGATCTGAAATCAGACCAGATCATCCTAATGCTCGTTTTACTGCACCTTTAACAAACTGCCCTTCATTAGCAGATGAGTATGAAACCCCTGTTCCAATTTCAGCTATTCTTTTTGGAGGTAGAAGACCGTCGACAATTCCTTTGATACATCAAAGTTACAGTTTTGATCACGGCATCTTTATCGGTTCGATTATGGGTTCAGAAATAACAGCTGCGGCAATTGATGAAAACATCGGTAAGGTTAGAAGAGATCCTTTCGCAATGTTGCCTTTTATAGGTTATAACGTCTCAGACTATATTAATCATTGGAAAGAAATAGCGCTTCAAAGCACGGAAGATAAACTACCAAAAATATTTTTTGTTAATTGGTTTAGAAAAGATAACGGCAAATTCCTATGGCCTGGTTTCGGCGAAAACAGCAGGGTTTTGAAGTGGATTTGTGAACGATGTGATAATGAAGAAAATTATCTATCTACTCCTATTGGATTATTGCCTGACATTGAAAAACTTGATCTTAAAAACTTAAGTATCAGTCAAGAATACTTGAATAAAGCTTTTGAAGTAAACAAGGAAGAATGGCTTGAGGAAATAGAATCGATTAGAAGATATTATTATGAGATTTATTCTGATAATGTTCCTACAGTACTTAAAGAACAATTGTCATTATTGATTCAAAGATTTTCATAAATCAAAAACAATAGGCACCTTCGGTTGCCTTTTTTTATTCAAAACGTTTTAAAAAGATCTTGAATTAGTATATAATATATACGTTCATTAGAAAGAGGATTAACTAGATGAAAAGAGCATTCATAAGTATAATAATCTTATATTTTATCCAAGGTATAATTCACAACCTAGGCCACCCAGTAACCCCTGCCTTTGTTAGAAGTTTAGAAATTCCAGATCGTATGTTTGGATTTTTTTATGCGACTATGAGTTTTGGACTAATGGTTGGCGCACCGATTTGGGGAATAATCGCTGATAAAGGTAAAAAAGGATTAATTATGGCTCTTGGTCTTTTAATCTACAGCATCGGCCAATTTGGATTTGGTTATAGCGGTAATATGTATTGGATGGTTTTCTTTAGATTCTTGAGCGGATTCGGTGTAGCTGCCAGTATGACTCTGTACATATCGCATATGATTGAAGTTTCAAAACCGGAAAACCGAGCTAAAAGACTGGCTTGGTTAGCAGCTGGATTAGCCTTAGGAGCTAGTTTAGGCTATGGTTTAGGTGGATTTATCAGTACAAATGTAACATTAGTATCTTTTCTTGGAACCAGTGATTTAAGAGTCGTGTTTTTAATTCAAGGATTGTTAAATATAGTTCACGCAATTGCGGTATTTATTTTTATCCGTGAAAGTGATGTTTTAAATAAACAAACTAAGAAACCAACCATTATTGATAGTTTTAAAAATATTAAAAAAATTAACACAAACTTACTTATTTTCTTGATTTCGCTTACTTTCATAAGCATTGCTTTAACAAATCTATCAAAATACCTTGATGTTTACTTTGATGACTTAGGATATAGTTCAGGAGATATTGGTAACTTTGTTTTAATCACAGGTATAGTCTCACTGGTTACAAGTGTGTTTATCGTTCCGCTCATTGCGAGAATTCATAAGAACTTAATTATTATGATTATCACACAAGTTATAAGTATAGCTGTTGTTTTATACGTTTTTAGAGCTAATGATTTTATCAGAGCAGTTTATACAGTTTATATGATATACGTTGTAGGAAAAGCAATTTATCAGCCTTTAGAACAGAATTTTATCGCCGATAATGCTAATGAAGGTTTTTATAGTTCGATTATGGGCGTTAGACAATCCTTCTTCTCAATCGGGATGATTATAGGTCCATTAATCGGTGGGTATCTATATGAAATTGAAGCTATTCAAGTCTTTAATTTCTCGGCACTAATGATATTTATTGGTTTAGTTTTAATGATTATCGTTTACTTTAGAATTAGAAAAAATCGTGATTTGCAGAATTCATAGCAAATCACTTTTTTATTTGTGCACAAAGTGATAGAATATAGATAAAGAAAGAGGTGACAACATGTCAGTATATGATTATTCAATTAAGAATATTGAAAGAGAAGAAATAAAATTAGAAAAATTTAAAGGTAAAGTGCTGCTAATCTTTAATTCAGCTACTAAATGTGGTTACACCCCACAATATAAAGGAATTCAAGAGTTATATGAACAATACAAGGAAAAAGGTTTAGAAATAATTGATTTACCTTGTAATCAATTTTTAGGTCAAGCTCCTGGTAGCGATGAAGAGTTAGCGGGTTTCTGCCAAGCAAATTACCATACTACTTTTGAGACTTTTGCAAAAATTGAAGTTAATGGTGATAACGCAATCGACCTTTACAAGTATTTAAAAGATGTTAAACCAAATGATGAAGAACCTGGAAAAGAAGATCATAAGCCAACTCTAATTGATAAACTAACAAGCTCTAAGATCAAATGGAACTTTACAAAGTTTATCATCGATAGAGATGGAAATGTTTATGGACGCTATGGTTCTAAAGTTAAACCAGAAGAATTAGCTCCAGTCATTGAAAAATTGTTATAAAAAATAAAGAGGCAAATTATTTGCCTCTTTAGAATTTTTATAGTAGATATTTAGGTTTTTTACCGCTAAGATATGCTTCAAGATTCTCAACTGTCATTTGATATAGTCGGTCTTTCATGTAAGGACTACTAGAAGCATTATGTGGAGTTATAAACACATTGTCTAAAGTCCATAACTCATTAGTTTCTGGTAATGGTTCTGGAGTTGTCACATCTAGTCCTGCGCCTCTAATTTTCTTTTGTTTTAGGGCTTTAATGAGTGCTTCTTGGTCAATAATATCTCCTCTAGCAACATTAATTAAAACCGCATTTTCTTTCATTAAATCAAAAGATTTTTCATTAATTAAATTGTAAGTGTTCTTATTTAATGGTAAAGCGAGTATTAAATAATCCGCATTTTTAATAACATATTCTAATCCAGAACTTCCGGTATAGATTTCATCAAAGTAAGGTACAACTGATACTTTCTGCTTATAACCTAAAACCTTCTTAACCCCGAAGGCTTTCATTCTTTTAGCGACTTCTTGGCCAATAGATCCAGTGCCTAATATTGAGATAACAGAATTGAAAATTTCTGGCTCTTTTTTTATTGGATTCCAGGTTTTAGAAGCCATTGATTGTAAATAAAATTTTGTGTTGCGATTAAAGTAAAGGATTTTTGAGAAAACATCTTCAGCAATTGAAATTGAAAAAATATCTCTTGCATTTCCAATCATTATATTCTTACTCTTAATATAATCAACATTAACATTATCAAAACCTGCCATCAATAACTGTATCCATTTTAGGTTAGGATAATTATCGACGTTTACATTCTTTAAACTCGAGTTCATGATAATCATTGCTTCTACGTCAAACGCTTTATCTAGTTCTTCAATAAATTCAATATTAGGAAATCTTTTTAGCAATTCGGGGTAATTATTTCTACCCATCATTTTCTTATCAATGTACACCTTCATAGTTTGCTCACCTCATAAAATATTATATCATAAAAAGAAAAAATGTACGGTTATCCATACATTTTTTTAATTATCCAGTTAACAAATGATTTTGGAAATATTCTTTTTAAAAACACAAATAACTTGTATTGAAACCCTACTGTTTTGGCCACAGGAAGTCTTTTCATCCTTATGAGCTTTAATATTACTTTACTGACAGATATAGCCGGCATACCCATTTCTTCGTCCTTTGCCATCCGTGCTAAAGATTTCTTAATTCGATCTTTGTAAAGGTCATCTTCTAAGACTTTTGGCATCTCACGATTTTTGGTAAAGTCAGTTTTTATATCTCCGGGAAGCACTGAAGTCACTTGAATATTAAATGGCTTAAGTTCGTTTCTTAAACCTTCTGAAAAAGCATGCATAGCTGCTTTAGTCATTGAGTAAAAGGTTTGAAAAGGAATTATAAGTTCTCCAGCTACCGATCCTATATTGATAATTTTTGCATCTGAAGATTTTCTTAGTAGTGGTATTAAATTTTTAGTTAGTAGAAACTGTCCAAAAACATTAACATCAAATATTTTTCTTAACTCTTCTTCTGTCGAATACTCAATAGCACCTGATACACCCATGCCAGCACAGTTGACAAGAACATCAATACTTTCAGTTTCTATATTTAAGAAATCAACAAACTTTTCGATTTGTGTCTCTTTAGTTATGTCGCATAAGAAGTACTTAAATTTGTAATCGCTCGTAGGGTACTTTCTTGAAAGTCCTATGACATTATATCCAAGACTATCCAAGTACTCAGCAGTAGCAAAACCGATACCGCTTGAAGCACCACTAATAACAATAGTTTTACTCATGTTTCTCATGTAATAAAGCCATTAAACTTTCATCATCTTCAGGCAAATTATTTAAAACGTCACCGATTATTTCAATAGCTTCATCCATCAATTTTTCTGTATGTGTTGAAGTATAAGAAGTTCTGATTAAGCATTCTCCTTCAGGAGTAGCTGGTGGTAAAACTGGGTTTACATAAACTCCACGTTCATAAAGAATCTTACAAGCGATTATTGTTCTTAACATTGAATATGTATATATTGGAATAATTGGAGCTATCGAACTTTCGATAATATTTAAACCTTTTGCTTTTAGCCCCGCTCTAACGTATTTGGCGATATCTAACAAAGCCTTAGGTCTTTCTGGTTCTGCCTTTAAAATTCTTAAAGCTTCTAATGCCGTTGCGGCATTTGCAGGAGTAATTGCAGCACAGAAAATAAATGGTCTTGATTTATGTTTAACATACTCAACCACCTTTTTGCTAGCGGCCATATAGCCACCTAAACTAGCTAATGATTTTGAGAAAGTTCCCATAATGATATCAACATCATCTTCTAATCCAAAGTACTCTGCGGTTCCTCTACCATGTTTTCCTAACACACCAAAACCATGAGCATCATCAACCATTACTCTAGCATCATATTTTTTAGCTAGACGAACTATTTCAGGTAAATTACAGATATCACCGCTCATTGAAAATACACCGTCTGTAACGATTAGTTTTCCTTTGCTTGGATCTGCTTTTGAAAGTTTAAGTTCTAAGTCTTGCATATCGTTATGGTGGAATCTAACCATTTCAGCATAAGATAGTCTAATTCCATCGTAAATTGACGCGTGATTTTCGCGGTCACTGAATATAAGATCATTTCTACCGGCTATAGCTGATAGAATTCCTAAATTTGATTGAAATCCCGTCGAGAAAGTTACGCAAGCTTCTTTGTTCAAAAACTCTGCCAATTCTTTCTCTAACTCAATATGAGTAGTTAAAGTACCGTTTAAAAATCTTGATCCTGAAACTCCTGAACCAAATTCCTTTAACGCTTTAACTCCAGCTTCAATTACTCTTTCGTCACCGGTTAATCCAAGATAGTTGTTAGAACCAATCATGATTCTTCTTTTGCCTTCCATGAAAACTTCTATATCTTGTTTTGTTTCTAAAGCATGGAAATATGGATAAATACCTAACTCCTTATATTCTTCTGCTAATGTAAAATCGTCACACTTCTTAAATAAATCCATATAATATTACCTCCATAAAAAAATATATGGTAAATCGCTTATCATCTAAGCAATTATACCATATATGTTTATTTTTGTATATTATTTAATTAAACTTTACTCGGTCCTTAAAGCGATTACAGGGTCTTTCTTTGAGGCCATTCTGGCTGGTATAAATCCGGCAACATAAGCCAAGAAAACACTGATTAATATTAAGGCTGTAATATGAAGTGGTGATAACTTAGCAACATTAGGCATATCGGCTAAATTTTCAATTATTAGGTTAATTGGAATAATTAGTAAATAACTAACGATTATTCCCACTACACCCGCTGCAAAACCAATAATTAAGTTC
The DNA here is from genome assembly GCA_002839125.1 of Tenericutes bacterium HGW-Tenericutes-5. Lineage (GTDB taxonomy): Bacteria > Bacillota_I > Bacilli_A > Izemoplasmatales > Hujiaoplasmataceae > UBA2289. The sequence continues at coordinate 10,103 of PGXI01000013.1, read as the reverse complement.
TCTGAGTTGAATACTCTTGAGATATCTTTCTTTCTTGCGCCTAGAGCTCTTAAAACACCGATTTCTTTTGTTCTTTCAATTACGGAGATATAAGTAATAATTGCAATCATAATTGATGATACTACCAATGATATTGCCGCAAAAGCAATTAAAACAATTGAAATCGTATCGATAACTCCACCAACCATTGAAGTGATTGTTGCTGCTTGATCAACATATTCAACTTTATCAGCATCTGCCTTATCGACATTATATAAATCAAGATGTTCTTTTACTAAATCTTTGCTTTCGAAATCAATTGGGTAAAGAGATATTGCATCAATTCCGCCAACTTCATCAGGGTAAGTTTCATAAATGTGGCTAGCCACTTCTGCTGGATATCCTAAGCCGTTAAACAAAAGTGATACGTTTGATCCTTCTTTCGAACGAATAATACCAGAAATTGTGATTGTCATAGCATCTGAAACATCTGAAGTAATTGGATAATATTCACCCATAAACAACTTAAATTCGATACCAATCATATCTTCAAAATTAAATTGAGTTTGTGATTCTGTATCAAAACCTAAAACTCTTAATGTTGATTTGAAGATTTGATTATATTCATTAACAACTAGATATACTTGGAAGTTTTCATTTTCAAAATCTTGAACTGGTTCTGTTCCATAAATTAACTCATAATTATTAGTAAAAACATCGCCTTCCGGTAACAATGTAAAGAATGAAAAGTTCACTCCGAATACATCGCCAGGATTAGTATCTTCATTTTCTTCAATCGTTTCTTGGTATATTGGGATGTAGGTATCACCAATTCCAGGAACTGTCATATATTTTAACAATGCCATATTGACTTTTCTTTGATATTTAACACCGCTTAGTGTAAGTTGACCTTCACCAGCAACATAATCTTCTACATATTGGATATAGTCATCAGTAATGTTGTTTGGCGTTAAGAAACTTTGGAAACGGTTCTCATCATACATAGTTGCATATTCTTGATCTGGGAATTCTTCAAGATTTTCTTCTGTAGATTCTCTTATCTTTTCAAAATCTATTCTTGATTCGCTAATCGAAATTGGATATCCAGAAAGAGTTTCGCTTTCGAATTTTTGAATCTCTTTATCTAGTCCATTTGATAAAGATAAAATCAAGGCAATTCCGATTATACCAATACTTCCTGCAAAAGCAGTAAGTAAGGTTCTTCCTAACTTAGTTCTAATATTGTTAATCGAAGAGATTAACGCCATTTTGAATGACATTGCAGTCTTTTTCAAATCTAATCTCGAACCATCTTTCAATTCTTTTGAAATTGGATTTGAATCATCGATTATTCTTCCGTCTTTAAGTTTAATAACTCTATTTGCGTATTTATAAGCCATTTCTGAATCATGTGTAACCATGATAACCAATTTATCTTTAGCAATTTCTTTAATCAAATCAAGAATTTGAATTGATGTTTCAGAATCTAATGAACCCGTTGGTTCGTCAGCTAAGATAACATCAGGATTATTAGCTAAAGCTCTAGCAATAGCAACTCTTTGGCTTTGCCCACCTGAAAGTTGATTTGGTCTTTTATGGATGTGGTCTTTTAATCCAACGCGATCTAAAACTTCAATCGCTCTTTTTTTCGCTTCAGTTTGAGAAACACCACTTAAAGATAATCCCATTTCAACATTTTGCAAAACACTTAGATGTGAGATTAAATTGTGTGATTGAAATATAAAACCGATAGAATTATTGCGGTACATATCCCATTCTTGGTCAGTAAAGTTTTTCGTTGATTTATCATTGATGATTAAATCGCCTTTATCAGCGTGATCTAAACCACCGACTACATTTAACATTGTGGTTTTACCACAACCTGATGGCCCTAAAACAGTAACGAACTCAGCTTTTCTGAATTCTACACTGATATCATCTAGAGCGTTTTGACTGAATTCTCCAATAACATATGTCTTGGAAATATTTTGTAATTTAAGCATTTTCTTCCTCCATATACCCATGCTGCAAAATATCTAGGTATTCATTTAATAATATTTTTGATTCTTCATAACTCAATTTTTGGGTGGTAGCTAAAAATAATGTGTGTTTCAAAACTGCAAAAGCAATATCAATAGTCTTGTTTATTCTATCCTTATCAGTAAACTTAAATTGATTTAAGTCAAGAAAATTTAATAACATTTGACAATCACCTAAGAAAGGTAATTGATCGCGATCGCCTTTAAACTCTTCGTCGATGTGACTTTGAAAGTAACTGATAACATTAAATAAAAACTTTTTATTCTTTTCCTCACTAAAAACAATGAATATCTGTTGATGAACAGTTAATATAAGTTGTTTTAAATAACCTTTCTGTACACCTGCATCTAAAAGTGTGTGTGAAATAATCTTCTCTTTATATAGCGATAATAAATAGATTAATAAATCGTATTTATCCGCGAAATATGTGTAAAAACTACCCCTTGAAATTTCTGCGTTTTTTATAATTTGATTTATCGAAACTTCGGAAAAAGGGAACTCAGAGAATTCCTTTAAAGCGCACTCTATGATTTTATCTTGTTTTTCTTTTGGCAAGTTTATAAATGTTGAACTTGGCATAAATATTCACCTCGTTAACATTGTATATGACAATGTGTCAGTTGTCAATTTTTTTGCATCGACATCACACAAAAAACAAAAAAGTCAGCCTCTTAATAGGCTGACCATATTATGTTATAATTTTAAGATTTTTTCTAATTCAAGCATGCAATACTTCTTATCTGTATCTTTTTCGATGTTTGCAATAGCTGCTTTGGCTTTTTTTAACATTAAATCTCTGTGAGTAACGTCCTTGAGTAAATGATATGCTCTTACGTTAGCTTCATAGGCAAAGAATAAATCAAAGTCTTGAAGATTGAGTTTAATAGTGTCGTCTAGAACTCTTTTTGCATAATACAAGCATGCTTCTAAAAGATTTGCTTCAGCGAATACTCTTGAAACTTGCCAGTTACTTCTTATGAAGTGAACATGATTACCAACAAGTGACCAATAGTATTTCGATTTAAAAGTCAAATCAATCATCTTTAGAGTTTCTTCAACAGTACGATTTTCCTTTTCAATGTAATCCCAAGTTTGATTAAATGCTTGAGTAGCTAAACTACGAATCTCATCATTCATCATAATTTTATTTTTTGGCCGCCTCTCTAAAGATTTGCAAGCCTTTATCTGTTAACTCATGTTTAACCATTTCTTTTAATACATTGTAAGGAATAGTGGCTATATCAGCACCAGACTTTATACTTTGATTTACATGGTTAAGATGTCTTATTGAAGCCGCAATAATTTGTGTCTTAAAGTTATATGTTCTAAACATTTCTTTAATGTCTTTCAAAAGGTTGAATCCAGCATCATCTTGCTTTAATAAGTCGTCAAGTCTACCTAAGAAAGGTGACACATAAGTTGCGCCTGCACTAGCAGCCATAAGAGCTTGAGAAACCGAAAACACTAGGGTTACGTTGGTTTTTATTCCCATAGAACTTAAGATTTTTACTGCTTTTACACCTTCGATTGTCATTGGTATTTTTACTACGATGTTTTTGTGCATAGCTGCATAAATCTTTGCTTCTTCAACCATTGATTCTGCATCAGCTTCGGCTACTTCAGCACTGATTGGTCCATCAACTAGACCTACAATTTTTTTGATTGCTTCTTCGAGTGATATTCCTGATTTTGCTATTAGTGAAGGATTAGTTGTTACGCCCGATATAATCCCCCATTTTGATACCTCTTCAATTTCTTTAATAATCGCTGTATCCGCAAATATTTTCATAAAACCCTCCTTATATAAACTACTTTAACAAATACATTACTTCTTCTAATAATTTTTCTTTTAAAACTTCTGTCTCTTTTATTATATCATCAATTGTCTTTTTAAACTCTTTTTGTAAACTTTCGTCAGTTAAACCTGGCAAATTTATTAAAACATTCATTGCTGCACCTAGGGTAGCTGAGTAAAACATTAAAACACTAACACCTTGATCAGATATTGTATTCTTGTTTGAATTAACAATTAATGATTCCACTGTTCTTAAACATTTAAGACCTAAAGCGGAAACTTTTAAAGGTACTTTTATACAACCAAGAGTAGCTTTATCAATTTCGTTTTGACGAGTAAGAATTTCTTCGGGTGATTCTTTAGGTAATTGAAAAGCATCCATAAGTGCATTAAAAGCTTCTGTATCCTTATCAATAAGATCAGTGAACTCTTCCTTGGCAGACTTAAAAATTTCTAAATTATTCATGTAATCATTTTGGATGTCTTCACTTAAAGCTTTAAATTTCTTTTTACCGACAGAAAGATTAGCAACCATCAGAATCAAGCTGCAACCATTAGCTCCAGCTAAAGCACTAACGCTTCCGCCTCCTGGGGCTGGTGACTTTGAAGCAAGTTCATCTAAAAACGCATTTACTTTCATCTCTACTAATTTCATTTTTTGCACTCCTTTATATTAGCTCTTGTTGTTGTTTAAATACAAGTTTTCCATTTTTAAACACAAATTTTGTATGATTAATTCCATAATGGTATATGAAATAGTCCAAGTTTTTACAATCCAATAATAGTATATCAGCTTGTTTGCCAACTTGTAAACTACCAACCTGATTTTCTAAATCTAAACTAAAAGCAGGATTTATTGTAGCCGCTGTTAAGACTTCTTGTGGTAACATTCTTAATTTATTACCAGATATTTGAAGCGTTAATTGATAGTTTTCTGATGGAGTACTACCTGGATTATAATCGCTTGAAACACTGACTGCGGCACCTGCATCAATCAGCTTTCTAGCTGGAGCGAACTCCTTATTTAAGAAGAATGATGTCGATGGTAAAAGATTCGCAATAGTATTTGTTTTAGCGATTTTTTTAATGTCTTCATCCGTTATTGCCATGAGATGATCAACTGTTTTAGCTTCTAAATCTAAGGCTACTTCAGTACCGCCAATAGAATCTATTTCATCTGTATGAACCCTGAGTTTAAACCCAAGAGCTTTTGCCTTTGATAAGATTCTTTTGGTTTCAGTTGCAGTAAAGACACCGGTCTCACAAAAGACATCAGCGTACTCAGCTAGATCTTCATTCTTAATAACTTCTAAATCATTAATAATGGTCTCGATAAACTCTTCTCTTCTTGTTTTATATTCACTAGGTAACGCATGTGCTCCTAAATAAGTGATATGAACATCGATTGGATGGTTTTCTTTGAGTTTCTTTAAGACTCTTAGAGATTTGATTTCAGTTTCAAGTTCTAAACCGTATCCAGACTTTGCTTCTAAGGTTGTCACACCGAAACTTAGCATTATGTCTAAAGACTTCTTAGCTTGATTATAAAGCTCTTCAAAACTAGCTTCTTTCGTCTGTTGAACTGTACTTAAAATACCGCCACCGCTTTTTAAAATATCGAGGTAATCCACACCAGCAATCTTCTTAGAAAATTCATGCTCTCTGGATCCACCAAAAACTAAATGGGTATGACTATCGACTAGACCGGGAATAGCTATTGAGTTTAAAGCATCAAAAACTTCTGTGTCCTTAGTTATCAAATGTTTATAGTCTCCAGAACCGATGTTCTTTATAATTTTGTCTTCGATAAAAATATAAGCATTATCAATAGAACTTATGTCTTGCATAAGTTTTCCCTTAACAGGTGCTAAGTTATTGTTTGAATATAGAGTTTTGATATTATAGATTAATAGTTGACTCATATAATCTTCCCTTTTATAAAAAATATTCAATAATTTTGTCTTTTGTAAAGTCTCTTAGTTTTAAATATTTTTGGCTTAGTTTGACAACATCATCTAAGCTGATATCATCACTCAATTCTTCGTTAAAAACGTCACAATAATACTTCAAAGACTTAACTAAAGCCTCCTTTGGAATCAAGCCAACGATTTCAGCGCTAGGCACTTCCATAGAATATCTCTTAGCTTCCATCTTAACGGTCTCAAAAATTCTATAGATAGGATTTTTCTTAAAATTTAAAATGTTCATTGTGACCTGAGTGTGGCCTTTATTCTCTAAGTAAACTGGACCAGCTTGGACATATTGGAAGCCACCGCTTGAAGCTCTAATCGCCTTAGCAAAATTACCTGTTTTCTTCTCATCAGTGGTTAAAATATCGATGTTATATGCAATTAAAAAGTCTCTAGCACCAACACCGATAACACCGAAAGTTGGATGGATCTCAGGCTTACCATAATCGGGATGCCATTCCGGTAATTTTATCTTTTCTTTCATGCCTTCAAATTCGCCTTTGCGAATATTCGGTAATAAAACTCTTTTTTCTTCTTTCGCTGCTTCTGCGTAGGTAAAACAAGGAATATCATATTTACTAGATATTCTCTCTGCAGTAATGTTTGCGTATTCAACACACTCTTTCATAGTAACTTCTGATATTGGGATGAAAGGTATAACATCAATTGCGCCCATTCTTGCATGTTCACCAGTATGTTTATTCAAGTCAATTTCTTTTAAACAAACTTCTACCATATTCATAATAGCTTCAATTACCGAATAAGGTTCACCAATTAAAGTTACGACAGTACGGTTATAATCTGCATCTGCCTCATAATTTATCATTTTAACATTATCTAAATTTTTGAAAACAGAAACAATTCTTTCAATCTTAGCCTTATCTCTACCTTCTGAAAAATTAGGTACGCACTCTACTATTTTAGCCATTATTTGCCTCCCTTAACATAGTGTTTTTTAACTAGATTCTCAATTTTTACATTGTCAGTAAGTACCGGTAATGTAACATGCGAATTATTATCAAGTTGATTATATTCTTCAACAGTTGAGATTGAGTTTTCCTGACGAGCCCACGCGCGTCTTGAAACTCCTGCCATAACATCAAATAACATAGCAGTTTTTAAAATTTCATCAACTCTTTTCGAACCGTCTAAAACCATTCCATAACCACCGTTAATAACTTTACCAATCCCAACTCCACCACCATTGTGAAGTGTTACCAAAGACATACCTCTAGCACTATTACCTAAAGCTACATGAGTAGCCATATCAGCCATGATATTTGAACCGTCTTTAATATTTGAAGTTTCTCTAAATGGTGAGTCAGTTCCGCCGGTATCATGATGATCTCTACCAAGCATGATTGGTCCTACTTCTTTGTTTCTTACCATTTCATTAAACTTTAAGGCAATTTTTAACCTGCCATAAGCATCTTGATAAAGAATTCTTGCCTTTGTACCAACTACTAATTTATTTTTCTTAGCATCTTTAATCCAATTGTAATTATCAAAGTCTTGGAATCTTCTATTTTTATCAATGCATTCCATTGCGGCTTTATCAGTTTTTTCTAGGTCTTCTTCTTTTCTGCTTAAGCAAACCCATCTAAACGGTCCATAACCATAGTCAAATAGTACTGGACCCATGATATCTTCAACATAGGAAGGCCAAATAAATCCATCTAAATCATTGACACCATTCTTACATATTTCTTTTATACCACTATCACTGATAGCTTTCATAAAAGAATTACCGTAATCAAAGAAGTATGTGCCTTTCTTAGTAATCTTCTTAATTACTTCAAAATGTCTTTTTAAAGTCATATCTACAAGTTTTATAAACTTCTCTTTATCATGATTTAAAATATTAGTTCTTTCTTCAAAAGAAATTCCTACTGGACAATATCCTCCATCATAAACAGCATGGCAACTAGTTTGATCACTTAATAAATCAATATGAATATTTTCTTTAACAGCGTACTCTAGTAAATCAACGATATTTCCGTGGTAAGCAATCGCTCTTGGTTGTTTTAGTGAAAGATACTTTTTGGCCAAAACGAATACTTTTTCAAGGTTATCACTTACATCATCTACCCATCCTTGTGAATGTCTGGTTTCAATCCTCGAAAGATCAACTTCTGCGATTATTCCTACCGCACCAGCGATATAAGCAGCTTTTCCTTGAGCGCCACTCATGCCACCTAATCCACTAGAAACAAATAATCTACCACTAAGGTTTTCTTGTTCCGGAATGTTAAGTTTCATCCTCCCAGCGTTTAAAAGCGTAGAGTATGTTCCATGAACAATGCCTTGAGGACCGATGTACATCCAACCTCCAGCTGTCATTTGACCGTAGTTTGCTACACCTAATGAACTTGCACGATTAAGAAAAGAAAATCCGCACGTTAACCTAGGATTGGAACCTTTGCACTGGCACATGTTATTCTCAGCCTTTTGGGGCGACCCAATGGGGTATTCAATTTGCAAACAGCTAAAAGAGGATTTCATTCAAGAATTATCAAAAGAGCATAAACCGGGTACACGCATCTCATTTTTTAGTTTAATACCTTATGGAAGAAGTGACTTATGGAGAAAAATAACTGAAGCAAACTGCTATACCACATTTGAAGGCGTTAATTATTTAAGCGATAAGTTGAGTTTTATTGCCATGGATAAGATACATAACTGCAGTGAGAATGAATTATTCGAGAACTTGGCGTACAACCTCATACATTCTCCAATGCGCGGGTTAGATATGGCAAAAAAAACCGAAACCTTTATGAATGACGCACATTCAAACGGGGCTAAAGGGATGGTGATTTTTACTCATGAACACTGCCAAATGCTTGCAGTAAGACTGGATGAAGTTGAAAAGGCCGCCACACATGCCGGGTTAAAATCGGTATCTATAAGTGGCGATTGTATTTTAGGGATGCCTCCTGGACCTGCCGGTATTAGACTTGGAACATTTTTAAATTCCTTAAGGACTGAAAATAAGGTTTTAAATATTATTGATCCGGATAAAATTTCGCTGATAACCAGAAAAGTTAATGATTGGCGCGTAGGAGTTGACTTTGGAAGTGGGTTTAGCAAATATGCAGTCATTGATAATGATAATCAACTCATTAAATATGAGATGTTTAATTCGGGTATTGACTATCCTCATTTGTTGGAAGAAATTAAACTAAAACTGGGCAACAATAGGAACATTCATTTTGCGGTAGCAGGTGTTGGGGGCGATAACCCTCAATTTAAGGATAATGTGACGGTGCAAACCACTGAAATTAGTGCATTAATACAAGCTGTGCGCAGCATTTGCTTGCAATATGTCGGTTTTACAGTTATTGATATTGGAACTCAAGATGTAAAAGTGCTTAAATTTAATAACCCTGCCGATGAACCTTGGGTAAATACCAATAAAAGTTGTGGAGCGGGCACCGGAATGGTGTTAAAACAAATTTTGGAGCGCTGGCAACAAACCAATCCTGAAATTAGATTTACTGACCTTGATGATATGGCCTTTGACGCTGCAAAATCGGAATTGGTAAACACTACATGCGGCATTTTTGCTGTTACAAACGTTGTTTCTGCCTTGGTTCAATCGAACACCGGAAGAAGAAAAGAGATATTGCGAGGTGTGTATGAATATATTGCAGAGCAGGCTATTCGATTATTGCCCAATAATGAGAAACAAAGTGGATTATTATTATTAACAGGTGGAATTGCAAACCATAGGACACTGAATCAAATATTTATTGAAAAAGGGTTTGAGTTAATTAAACTTCCCAACAAAATTCACCCCCAATTTCTTGTGGCATATGGAACAGCGCTTACGGTAAATTAAAAAGCACAAATTTGATTCATTTTTAAATTCATTAATAGAAATTAAACAATAATATCTATATTTAATGATAATTTTTATAACCAAAATATAATCAAATAATTACATCTATTATGGAAGACAATGTTTTACAAATTGGAATACCTGCTATTTTTGGAGCCGGTGCAATAGCTTTTGGTTTACTTCGGGTAATTTTTAAAAAGTCGATAATTTTCACTGTAGGGGTATTGTTCTTAGTTTGTGCCGATTTAATTGCAGCCTTGGCTTTTTTTGTTGGGCACTCAGGCTTGCAACATCTATACTGGAGCATACCGCTTGCCATAGTAATACTATTTAGCACCTATTATATATTAACCCAAATACTGCAATTGCCCTTGCAGAAAATGATAGAAAATATTGATGAAATTTCAAAAGGAAATTTAACCGCCAAAATTAACAATACACTATACTCACGCGAAGATGAACTTGGACAAATAATAAATTC
>PGXI01000012.1 GCA_002839125.1 Tenericutes bacterium HGW-Tenericutes-5 | reverse complement strand
ATTTGCAGTTTAGATTTACTTGACATTGAAGCTGCGAACACATATATAAAGGAAGCGGTTTTAGCAATAATTGTTGCGATTGCTGCTCCTTTAACTCCCATATTCAAGCCCCAATCAAATATAAAAATTGGATCTAAAACAATGTTTACTCCCGCGCCAATAACCATTGAAATCATAGCTATTTTGGCCCTTCCTTCAGCTCTGGCAAGATTGTTAAAAATTACAGAAAGCGAGAAAGGAACCAAGCCTATAAGTATATAAAATAAATAATCATGGGCATACCCGATATTACCTTCAGTAGCACCAAAAAAATAAAGTAATTCATCTAAGAATATCAATCCCAATACCGCAAATACAACGGATAACACAACACCCATTAAGACTGCAGTATTAACACTTCTTCGCATTGTATCAGTATCGCTTCTACCATACGCTCGAGAAAAAATTGATGATGACCCAATACCAATCATTAATCCAAATGCCATTACAATCATTTGAACTGGGTTAGCGATTGATAAAGCTCCAATTGCAATATCGCCAGCACCTCTACCAACAAATATTGTATCAACTAAATTATATAATGCTGTAACAATCATTGCGAATGTCGCAGGAATTGATAATTGTATTAGCGCTTTTTTTACATCATATTTACCTAATAGGTCTGATCTTGCCTGTTCCATAAATCCACCTCATTAAAATTATTATAGCAAAATAGACACTATATTTGAAACGAAAAACTCATAAATCTATTTTTGTTAATTTTCAAATCTTATACTTTTTTATGATAGCTTCCGCGGTTTTAATTCCGTCAACAGCTGAAGACATGATTCCTCCGGCATAGCCTGCACCTTCACCCATAGGGTAAACACCTTTAATATTTGATTCATAATCACTATTTCTAACAATTCTAACTGGTGATGAAGATCTTGTTTCAAAACCTGTCATTATTGCATCTTCCATCGCAAAGCCTTTTATCTTTCGATCGAAATCAACTAAAGCATTCTTTAAAGTCGAACTGACAAATTTAGGTAATAATTCATTGAAATCAACCAATGTTACTCCTGGCTTATATGTAGGAGTAACTGACTTAATTTCTTTACTCTCTCTAATGTTCAAAAAATCTCCTACCAATTGTGCCGGAGCATTATAATTCCTACCGCCTTTATTAAAAGCCAATACTTCTAACTCTCTTTGAAAGTACATTCCTGCTAAAACATCATCGCCTGGAAAATCATCAGTTTGTACATTAACTAATAGTGCTGAATTAGCATAGTAATTATCTCTTTTGCTTTCGCTCATTCCATTTGTAACTACCCCGCCGGCTTCAGAACTTCCGCAAACAACATATCCGCCTGGACACATACAAAATGTATAAGCACTTCTTCCTGAAGCATCATGAAAACTAAGTTTATAATCCGCTGCTCCTAAACTAGGATGATTATAAAATTTTCCATATTGCGATTTGTTAATCATTTCCTGTGGATGTTCAATTCTTACCCCGATGGAAAATGGTTTTCGAGTCATCTCGAATCCATAATTTCTTATTAGTTCGAATGTTTCTCTAGAACTATGTCCTATACCTAAAAGTAGAACATTAGTTCTTAATATTTCAGTATCATTTATCTTAATACCAGTTAAAGAATCATTTTCAATAATCAAATCACTTAACTGACTATTAAATCTAACTTCTCCACCCAAAGAGATAATTTCATTTCGTATATTTTTTATAATCATCTTTAGCTTATCAGTTCCTACATGGGGTTTGTTAATATAAATCAAATCTTCTTCAGCACCATGTTCAACTAAAGTTTTTAATACAAATCTACATCTTAAATCATTTATTGAGGTTGTAAGTTTTCCATCCGAATAGGTTCCTGCGCCACCTTCACCAAATTGAATTGAAGCGTGTTTGTTGAACTTTCTAGACTTTAAGAATTCTTCAAACAGTTCATCTCTACTATCAATATCTAAACCCATTTCTATGATTATAGGTTTGTATCCATAACGAGCCAAAATAAGTCCTGCAAAAATCCCAGAAGGACCAAATCCAACTATAACCGGTCTGCTACTTAACGAAATATCACCAGATTCAATTCTTTCGTATTCCATATTGGGCGTAACAGTAAAATGCTTTTGTTTTAGCGCTAGAAGCTTTTTTTCTTCAGGTGTAGAAAAATCAACTGTATAAACAAAAACAACCCTATCAGCCCTTCTAGCATCAATTGCTTTCTTATATATCGAAAGTTCTTTTATACTCTTCAAATAATACTTCTTTTTTAGATATTTTACTAAATTTTCTTTTTCAATATCTTTATTTAAGGCTTGATCCAGATCAAGCTTTACTTCATTTACTCTAATCATTTTTTCTAATTTCCTCACATGCTGATTTAGCTGCTACATAACCACTTGACCAAGCCCATTGGAGATTATACCCTCCACACCTACCATCAACATCAAGAACTTCACCAGTAAAATATAAACCTTGGATTAGCTTTGATTCTAAAGTGCTTTCATGAATTTCTGTTAATTCTATTCCTCCTGCAGTAACTTGAGAATCATCAAAACCTAAACTACCAGTTACTTTCAGTCTCCAATCATACAGTAAGTCTATTAGCTTAAAGATATTTTGTTTAGGGATATCTCCAACAACCATATTGTTCTTTTCAATCCCAGCTTCTTTTATTAAAACGTTAATAAATCTTTTATTTACCAAACCTATTAAACTTTGATCAATCTCACGACTTTTAAACATTTCAAATCGCTCTATAATTTTCGATTTGGGTAAGGATTGAATCAATACTATTTTGACAAACACTTCAAGTCTCTTCATTAATTTTTCATTTGCTTTTCTACTTAGTTCTAATATCGTTGGGCCGCTGATCCCGTAATTAGCAAACAAAAGATCGCCATACTCAGACTGAACTACTTCATTACCGACTAATAGATCAACTTGCGTGTTAATCTTAACACCTGCTAATTGTTTTAAATAGGGAGAATCAACTCTTAATTTTACAAGAGCTGGGAAAACTTCTGTAATTTTATGACCAAGATTTTTAGCCAAGTCTAATCCAGAACCATTACTTCCTGTTGATGGCATTGATTTTCCACCGGTAGCTATTATTACTTTTTTCCCAAGGAAAGCTTCGTTTGCGCTTGAGACAACCTTAAAAACATCATTCTTTTTAAAAATGTCTATTACTTCTTTGTTTAATTCCACTTGAATATTTCTTTTTTTGATTTCAAATAAAAAGACATCAAGAAAACTTGATGATTGTTCGCTTAAAGGGTAAGCCTTTCCTTCATCTTCTATTTTGGGTTCAATTCCTAATGTTTCAAAGAAATCAATAGTATCTTGAGGATCAAACTGATTAAAGATGTTTTCTACAAAAGCTGGATTGTTAAAATCTGTTGTTTTCAAAAAGGCATTAGTGTAGTTGCATCTACCGTTGCCGGTCACTAATATTTTTTTACCAATACGGTTATTTTTTTCAATAATTAAAATTTTATCTAAATATTGACTAGCAGTAATAGCGGCCATGATGCCGCTTGCTCCACCGCCAATAATTATTAAGTCATATACAATCACAATCAATCACCTCATTACTGTAAAAATTATATCATATTTAGTATATTAGATTCACTAACAAACAAATAAAAAAAGCTAAACATCATATCTAGCTTAATTTTATTTCATAAAAACATAAATAACTCTACTTTATAAGAAGATTTTTAGTTTTAATCCCAATTTCTATAATCGCTTTTCCAATCAACATGCTGATAAATGCCATCAAACCCATCTTCCCTCCAAAACCATTAAAGAAATGAAAAAAACTCCAAAATATTAATGACAGTATAACGCCTATAAATAGCGATTCAAAAATATTCTTAACAACAAAATTACTTGCCATACCTACGAAAGTTGCAGTAAAGAATATATAGCTATAAATTTCAAGTTCATTGAATATCTGTCCAAAGATAATTCCAATAATTAACCCCGGAACAGCCGATGCAATGACTGGAGACTTATTAAACCGGTTATGAATAGTCCAAGATATCAAGACTCCGGTTATAGAGAATAAAAATAACAACCAAACATCATATGATTGATGAGCAGTTAAACCACTTTTATTAAAAATTAGGCTCGTGGTGGCTGTTGCTACAAAAGCAATTGTTCCTAATCTTCCACCAAAGCCGTTAAAAATATTCTTTACTATCTGAAAAATTATCGCTGCGATAATTGCTACTAAAAAAAGTTCAATTCGGTTAAATAACAGCTGTGAACTCATACCTACAAAACTTCCAGTATAAATTGCGAATGAGTGTTTTCTACTTATTAAATACCCTGCCAAACCTACAATTGAAGATGAAACAACAATGGACAATGAGAAAATATTAGACAATTCATAAGCAATAACAGTTCCTAAAATAATAAAGACAATGTTTAAATCAATAAATTTAAACGAGGTCATTTTTTCACGTTTAACAAATAAAAAACCATAAATCACACCAAACAAGTAAAATATAGCTAATAAGTATCTTACTATTCCTTTATTGTCTATAACAATGGTGATTATAGGATAAGCAGTGAATACAAGTATAAAAAAGAAGCCAATCCATTTAATGTTGGTTTTTACCTTTAACATAAAATTAGAAAATACTTTTAGTTGTCCCATAGTCTTTCACCTGATTATTTATTGTAACATAATAACTATGGTTCAATTAAATTTATGCATAAAAAAAGTGTATTCTTTTCGAATACACTTAAATATGAGTGACTTGGTGCCTCTTTAAATACTCTTCTAACTCTTCTTTTGCTTTCTTTCTTGAAGTTTTCATTGTATAAAGATTAACGTCCGCTTCTATTAATACTTTCCTGAATCTTTTATTACTGAAATTATTTTGAGAATAACCATAAGAAAATCCTATATGCTCTGATAAGTTAGTACTGGAAGTGTTTTTCTTTAAATCATAAACTATTTCTTCGATATCATTCATATCTTTATTGAGTGCTATTAATAAAAACTCATCCCCACCCATTCTAATTGGAATTAAGTTTTCGTACTTCTTAGATATGTCTTTTAAAGTTTCCGCAAATCTTATTAAAAGCTTATCACCTTCACTATGACCCAAATAATCATTAAATAACTTTAAACCATCTAAGTCAAACATAATCAAAGAATAATTGTTATAGTTATTTTCTATGTCTTTTTCTAGACTTTCAAAGTAGTTTCGATTATATATCTTGGTCATTAAATCATGCGTCATTACATAGTTAATATCATTAATGTTTTTTTGATTTTGAGTTTCATCATAGAACAAGTAGAATTTACCAGAATGTTTTAAAAACGGTAAATTAATTTCCTTTTCCATCATATGTAGATAAATCTTATTTTTATCATAGTAATTTTCAATCGATTTAGAGTCTTTATATATAACCGCTTTTTCAACTGCCAATCGCTTAAAGTCATCAAAAGTTAGTTCAGATTCAATATCCAATTTGAATCTGCTTACCAATTCATTGGATGCGGAAATTATTATTCCTCTTTGATTAACTAATAGATACATCTCACGTAAATTGTTAAGAATAAATTCGTTGCCATTAAACTTAAAAATAAGTTTCAAGTCTCTCATATAAAAGATGCCATATAATAATGTAATCAATAATACTAAAGCTATATAAGTAGGATCTAGCGCAATGCTATAAACAAATATGTGAATTATATTAGCTGTGATACCGAGTATAATGGCCAAAACCATAGTAACGAACGGAAAAACATCTTTTTCTTTTTTAAGGTTATTAAATAAACTCCCCATAATTGAAACCATTGCTATAAGTAAAATACTGTAACAAATTGCCGTGTGTATATAGAATACTGTGCCATGATTAGCTGAAGAAATCATATCGTAGGTTAAAGAATTACTAAAACCAATTTGAAGTACCAATTGATGTAGATTGTTAGTATAAGAAAAGCCTATATCTAAAATAAAAAATAGTACAAAAAAGTAAATGAGTAATTTTGGAACTCTTCTATTTAAGTACTTCATAATAGCTAAAAATATTAGCGCTGTAAGTAAAAAGACTAAGGGGTATATAGTTAAACTTGCATAATAAGTAATGTATGGATTTGTGGTGATATAAACTAGACCTATTATTAATGTCCATAAAAACATAAATATACTAAGATATTTGAAATACTTATATCTGGGACTCACATTAAAAAAATCCAATCTTGCCAAAGGCATGACAGATAAGGATGCTACAAACATATATAGTATCCATAAGAATAAACTCAATTCAAACACCCCTTCAACTTAGTATATACACACATAATATTATACACGTTTTTTATAAGATATTGTAGTAGTCATTAAAATTACCGACATAAAAAGTCTCAATATATCAAAACAGTACACAAAATACATAGAAAAAGTTTATTTTTTTTGTTATACTTTAGTATATTCGTAGGAGGTATTTATGAAAGTTGGTATTTACGGCGCTGGTGCAATGGGTACAATATTAGGTGCATATATAACTAAAGCCGGATATGAGATTGACCTTATCAATCGTAATGAAGAACATGTAAAAGCTTTGAATGAAATAGGAGCTCAAATAATTGGTAAAATAGAATTTGTTCAAACTGTAAAAGCAATAACTCCAAATGAGATAAAAGACAAGTACGATATTATTCTATTGATGACTAAGCAAAAACATAATAAAGAGATAGTTGAAAGTTTGATTCCTTTCCTAAAAGAAAAATCATTAATATGCACTATGCAAAACGGATTACCAGAAAAATCTGTTGCTGATGTGATCGGAAAAGACAAAACTTGTGGTTGTACGATGAGTTGGGGTGCAACGTTCCATGGTAAAGGTATCAGTGAGTTAACTTCAGAGCCTAATAGAGAAACTTTAACTTTCAGTATAGGCAAGTATGGCAATAATGACGATTTATTATTTAACTATATCGTTGAATTGCTTAATTCTATGGGTGAAGTAACTATTGAAAATAACTTCACAGGTGCACGTTGGGCTAAATTAATGATCAATGCCGCATTCAGTGGTTTGTCTGTTATTACTGATGCTAATTTTGGTGAGATAGCCAAGAATAAAGAATCAAGGTTATTCGCTCTAAAAATCATCAAAGAATGCATTGAAGTAACTAAAGCAGGAGGAATAAAAGTTGAACCACTGCAGGGTAAGGATATAATCAAATTATTGGATTATAATAACAAATTTAAAAGGTATATTAGTTTAATGCTTATACCTTTAGCTATGAAGAAACATCGATTAATAAAATCTAGTATGCTAAGAGATTTAAAAGAAGGAAGAAAAACTGAGATTGAAGCAATTAATGGAATGGTTTGCGAACATGGTGATTTATTTAATGTCGATACACCTTTAAACGATAAGATAGTCTCAATAGTTCATTTAATTGAAGACAATAAACTAAAATCAAGCTGGAGCAATCTCGAATTGTTGAAATAATAAAAATATGCTAAAAAACCCAAAACCTTTATGTTTTGTGGTTTTTTTTCTAATCAATGGATTTATTTTTTATATGTGTTATGTTATAATACCTTTGTTATATCAATGAAAGATAAAAAGGAGAATCATTATGAAAGATGTTTATCAAAAACTAAATAAAGATTACTCGATTGATGAAATAGCAGAAAATTTAGTCAATGTTCCTGGGGAAGAAATTGCCAATTTTTTAAGCGAACTTGATATTAATATTCCTAGATCAATCCGTTTCAACTCTTTACAAAAGGTTTTGTTTCCAGTTTTGCAACAAGAATACAATGATTTATTACAGTCAGAAAGTGACGCTGAAGGCCCTGAAAGACTTGAAGAATCGCGTAGACAAACGAGACTAACTTGGATTGATTCCTTTTCTGAAACTCAATTTGAAAACGAAATTTATAAATTTAACAATAAGGATTTAGAGCGAGAATTTTTATTCGAATTTTGGAAACGTCTATTGAATTTCTTCCTTAAAGAAGCCGTTCCTAAAGAGGATATTGCAACTTTTATTGAGAAAGCCTCAAAAAAGTATGAAAATAATCAAGGAACTCCACCATTAAGACTTTTTAATAAAGCCATTGAACCTTTTATTTATGATGAAGTCGATACATTTGACGGACTTACTAGAAGTGTTTTCGCAAGTAGAGTGGTTTTGAGCGCTACTATAAGTGAAATAAAACAAATCGGTTCTAAATATAATATGAAAGTTCCTACCAGATTAACAAAGAATCAAGTTATGGAAATAGTTGTTAGTGAACTAAAGAAAAGGAATGAGTACATTCCTGATATTCATTCTGAATTGAAAGAATTTAATTTAAAGGAACTAGAAGACTTCGCAAGATTAAATAACATTATCGCTTTTGCATATATCAATAAAGATCAAATGATTGAATATATGTATAAAGAATATGATTCACGAAATGTTGTTGCGAAAAGATACCTTCAAGATCCTGAAGCTTTAGCCAAACTAGACCAAGAAACCGATGAAATCGTTGTCGATTTTGAAACTAGAATTGAAGAAGCTGATAAAGAACCTGAAGAAGTAATTAAACCTTTAGTAGAGCCAAAGAAAGAGCCTGTTATTGTAACTCCTGAAGTTAGTGATGACATCATTTCTGATATTCAAGAAGAAAAGAAACATGAAGAAACTAAGGTTGAAGAAAAACCTGTAAAACCGGTTATTATTCAACAAGACTCTGAAAGTATTGAAGAACTAAAGAATGAAATATTATCGCTAAAACAAATAGTTTTAGAGTTACAAACCAAAGTTGAAAACCTCCAGGAGGATACAACTAAGAGTAATTTTAAACTTGATGCTATTTCTAAAAAACTCTTCCCTAAATGGTTCAAAATAACTGTTCTAATTCTATTTTTCGTTTCAATATTTATTGCGATATTTATACCACTATCAATTTATTATCCTGATGCTCCAGTAATCAGTCAAATCGCCTGGTTGTTTGATAAAATTCCATTCTTGGGTGGCAGGTCATTACTAGAATTCTTACAAGCATTTTTTGAGAGACTTTTCTTAGTGTAATTTTTAATTTATTTATCAAAGAGAACTAAAATTTATTTAGTTCTCTTTTATTTGCAATTTAGACCAATAAAATATATTATTATTACGTATAATTAAATAGTACATAAATTAAGGTGATAATATTGAATAATAATATCTTCAGAAAAACTTTAATAATTTTATCATTGGCGATTATTACTACTTTCGCCTTTTTTCCATTTTTAAATTTAAATAGCGCTAGTATTAATAGCTTATCTATTCCAACTGGACCCCCTTGGGAACAAGTCCCCACAAATGACTACACGGCGCAACAGTATAATCTTGACTTAGTTGATGCTTATCAAGCTTGGCAAATAGAAACTGGAGACGCTGGAGTGACTGTAGCGATTATCGATTCAGGAATCGATACTGATCATCAAGAACTAGTTGGTAGAATTTCGGACTTGTCTTATAATGCCTATACCGAAGAGGTCGGAATCGCTTATGTTGAAGATGATTTAGGTCACGGAACCAATGTTGCTGGAATAATAGCTGCTAAAAGAGACAATGATTTTGGAATTGATGGTTTAACTGATAATGTTCAATTAATGGTTATTAAAGTTAATAGACCAGGTGAAGAAGGGTATGCAAACAGCCTAATAGTCAAAGGAATATATTATGCCGTTGATAATGGCGCCGATGTGATTAATCTCTCATTAGGAAGCACGTCACAAGATTCTACAGTTTTAGCAGCTGTTGAATATGCACATCAAAATGAAGTTTTTGTTGTTGCTTCTTCTGGAAATGATGGTAACGATGTTCCGTTTTATCCCGCTTCTTATCCAACTGTTATATCAGTTGGATCAGTTAGTGAAAATAGTGAAATTAGTTATTTTTCTAATTATGGTGAATATGTTGATCTAGTCGCACCGGGAGATTTATTATATACAACTAATCTTGACAATGGATTTGCGAAGGTTAGCGGTACATCATTTTCTGCACCGCATGTAAGTGCTTTAATTGCTTTACTGATAAGTACTGGTAATTTCTCTTACGATGAAATTCATCAGAATTTAACAAGAAGTTCTGTTGATCTTGGTGATGCTGGTAGAGATGATTATTACGGCTATGGTTTAATTAACCTAAACAACTCGTTATTGACTGATTTAGTTAAAATCACTTTAGTCAAGAATAACAATGAAGAAAACGAAGCATTTTGGGTCGATGTAAATTCATCATTACCAATAATAAATAGTCCAATATTGGAGCACTATGAATTTGACGGTTGGTACTTAGATGAGTTTCTTACAAATCAATTACCTAATGAATATCTATTTACTAGTGATACTGTTTTATACGCTAAATATGAACCCATATATTTCACAATCAGTTTAATCTACAATGATGAGATTTATGATGAATTACAAGTTATGAGTGGAAGTACACTTCTTAGTCTCCCTGATATTGAAATAGAAAGTATGAGATTTTATGGATGGTATTATGATATTGGTTTTGAATCCAAATACATAGAACAGATTATTATCGATAACCTTACTTTATATGCACGGGTAGAACAATTTAAGTATCTTGTAACTTTCCTTGATCAAAATAATGATTTTTATCAGGAATTTCTAGTAGTGCCTAATGCATCATTAGCTTCTCCTGAAGCTCCACTAAAAGAAAGTGATGACTTATTTGATTATGTTTTTTTGAATTGGGATCAAAATCTTAACAATATCAACTCTGACCTGATTGTAAAACCTATTTACAAAAAAATCTTATTTTTTGAAATGGCTGTTTTAAACCCAGGAATAGACACAATCCATCTGAACGAAGAGTGGATTGACACTGGAATTTCGTTGGGTGATAACAGATTATCTTTTGTTGTTAACTCACCAGTAAATACTAGTGAAATTGGAATTTATACAGTTGAATATGACGTTATTTATGAAGAAGAGGTTGTTGAAACAGTTATTAGAATGGTAAATGTCATTGAAAAGCCTCAAGAAGTAATAATTACTATTAATCCTGGCATTACAACTATACTCAAGGATGATGTTTATACTGAAGAAGGTGCTACATCAAATGTTGGCGATGTGATTGTTATTAGCGATATTGATACTTCTGTTACAGGTATATATAAAGTTACATATCAAGTTACTTTTAATGAAATAATTTATGAAAAATGTAAATACGTTTTTGTTATTGACAGTGAATTTAATCCTGTTACCGACCTGGAATGGTATTATGTAAGAGGTGAAGACGATGAATAAAAGAATATTAATTGTTTTCTTTGTTATTATATCCTCTATCATTTTTGTTGGTTGCAATGCTAAGATTGATGACATTAATTTTTACTTGAATCCTGGTGTTGATACAATAACACTAAATAGCGAATATGAAGATCCAGGAGTAACCGCAAAAGTTTTCGGTCTAAAAAGATCCACTGAAGTTTTGGAAAATACAGTTAATACTAACGAGATTGGAACTTATTATATTACATATAGTTTCGAATATAAGGAGTTCTACTTTGAACTTACTAGAATTGTTGTTGTAATCGATGAAACACCACCGGTTATTGAGTTGAATCCTGGTATTGATACAATTAAAGTAGGACAAACTTGGATTGACGCTGGTGTAAGCGTTGATGATAATAGCGAAAATAATACAACTGTTGCTGTGTCAGGAAATGTGGATATAGCTACAAAGGGTTCATACATTATTACATATACAGTTACTGATTCGTCAGGTAATTCTAGTTCTATCAGAAGAATTATTAATGTTATATAATAAAAAAACACGAAAATAAATTCGTGTTTTTATTTGCAAGCTGTGCAGTCAATTTCAACTAAAGCATCTAGGGGTAATCTAGCAACTTCAACTGTTACTCTTGCTGGTTTATGGTCTCCGAAAAAACTATTATAAACCTCGTTCATCTCTTTAAACATACTCATGTTTTTTAAAAATACTCCGCATTTAACAATATTTTTTTTCTTCATACCCGCTTCTTCTACAATAGCCAAAATGTTTTGTAAGCATTGCAGTGTTTGACTTTTAATCTCAGTGCCATCAACTCTTTTTGTTAATGGATTAATCGGTGTTTGACCAGATACATAAAGGGTATCTCCAACCAAAACAGCTTGTGAATATGGACCAATTGCCTCAGGGGCATGTGACGAATGAATAAACTTCATATTATAATCTCCTTTATAGAATCAACTATTTATAGCTGATTTTTTTCTTTTTTATAAAATACATTACTACACGACTAACAAAGTAAAGTACCGAAAACAAAAGGGTTGTAAGTGCAACGCTATCAAAAAATATTTTTAAGTTATAAACATCATTTGGTATGTTAAATACTTCTACCTCAATATTGTTTTCATCAGAATTATCATCTAATCTAAATATTTGAAAATCATAAATCGTATTTTCATCTAAAGATACTGAAAATAAAAATGCATCAATATCGTCAATAAAAATCAAATCATCAGAATACACATTTAAGACTACTGAACTGTCATATGCTTGATTATTTTTCTTTATTCTAATGCCAAATATCTTTTGGACTGCTTCTATTTCATCATAAGTTGTTATTTTTAGATATTCAGAAGTTGATTCGATTTTCATATAATATGCATCGTAATCTATGTTTCTTACTATAGCTTTGTATTCTCCAGAATAGTTAACTAGTTTTTCACTTCCATCAATTACAAATGAAGCAGAATCTATTTTGTTTTGTTGCGCTAAAGATAATGAATAAAAAACTATTGACACTATAACCAATATTATTGGTATCATTATTAACTTGAGTATTTTCATGGTAACTCCTTCTTCTTGATTATTCTAGTCACTTCTTCTTTTGATAAAATAGATTGCGACTATGGTAAACCCGGAAACGATCGCAAATATTAAGGTTGTGAATGAAACACTTTCCATAAGTGATTTTAAATTATAGATATTTTCAGGAATGTTTACTAGAGCTACATTCAATTTTTCGCCATCCAAATCAACTCTTGATAAACCAAAAGAGTAATTAACTCCCATGTCCAGATAAACTAAGAATAAATAATCTTCCATTTCATCTATAATTACTTTCTCATTGGAAATAACAGATTTTACAATTTGCTTATCATATATTTGATCTTTTTCTTTAATTATCAATTGAAATTCACGAACAATATTTTCAGATGTATCATACGTTACAATCTTAAGGTGTTCATCTAAGGATTCAATCGATATGTAATATTCTTCATCTTGAATGTTACCTAATATAGCGAAATATTCACCAGAATAGACAGGTATATATTGATTATCGTTGATATAAATATAACCATCATTTAATTTTTGTGTTTGTCGGAAAGCAATAATGGATGTAATTATTGATACTATTATTAAAATAACTGGTACAAATATAAACTTTTTTAACTTCATAATCATTACCTCATGTAATATTTTATCATGTAATAAGCAAATTATTACCATATATTGTAAATAGATTTAGTTTATATTTATTGGCTAGGCTTATTGACATGGTTTTTCTATTGCTATATAATTTGCATGAGACATAACCATGTTTTTTATGTAAGTTTTTACATTTTCATATAAAATATGGTATTAAAATCAAAAAGAGGAGATAACATTTTATGAATCGGTATATTATCAAAAAAACTCTCTTCTCCATTTTGACTTTACTGATTGTGGTAACTTTAGTCTTCTTTATGCTAAGAGCAATTCCAGGTGGTCCATTCACAAGAGAAAAACCTCTTCCTGAAGCTACTAGAGAAAGACTCGAAGAAGCCTACGGCCTTAATGAACCATTGCTAATTCAGTATTTTACCTACATGGGGAACTTATTTACCGGAGATTTGGGTCCATCGTTCAGAAAACCTGCTTATACAGTTAATGAACTTCTTGCAACCGGAATCCCACAGACAGCTAAGATTGGTTTAATTGCTGTTATTTTCATAATTGTATTAGGAATTCCGCTCGGAGTTATTTCGGCGCTAAAATCTAACTCCGCTATCGATTATGGCGTAATGATAATCGCCACTATCGGTATAACAGTTCCTAGTTTTGTTATTGGATCACTTTTCATTCTATTAGCGCAGAAAGTTTCCTGGATTCCCGTTGGAGGCCTCACGACCCCAATTACATATGTCGGACCTGTAGTGGCTTTAGCCGGATACTCGTTAGCCTTTGTTTCCAGATTAACTAGGTCTAGTATGCTTGAAGTTTTACGTCAAGATTATATTAGAACCGCTAGAGCTAAAGGCTTATCTGAATCTAAAGTCATATTCAAACATGCATTAAAGAATAGTTTAATTCCTGTAATCACTTATATTGGTCCAATGATTGCAGCTTTAATGACAGGTAGTTTTGTCGTTGAAAGAATCTTTGTTATTAATGGAATCGGTAAATATTTTACAGAATCCATTACTGCTAGAGATTACACATTAGTAATTGGCGTTACATTATTTTACGCTGTATTTTACATCATCATGGTCCTATTAGTCGATATTGCTTATTCGTTTATAGATCCAAGAATTAGGATGACAAAGTAGGTGGATGATGATGGATAAAAACAAATTTAATTTTTTAAAACAAGAGCAAAAATTAGATAAAGAACAAACTAGAAAGAGTTTAACTTATTGGCAAGATGTATGGCGGAGACTAAAAAAGAATCATTTAGCTATTGTGGGTTTAGTAAGCGTTATAATAATTATTTTATTCGCTACAATTGGTCCACTAATTAATCCTTATAAATATAATTCACAATATTTAGACTATAAAAATATTCCACCGCAATTAAACATTTATAAGCTCGATGATGACTTATATGTGTTTATGAGCGAAATGTATCATTTAATTTTAGTTACTGAGGATGGAGCATTGGTACAGAGATTTGATTTAGCTGAAGAAGATAGGGATTTAGTAAATCGTATTTATACTTATCGACTTTATGATGATCAAAACAATGAAATAGCTGTAGTAGCCGTAGATTTTACATATCAAACTGATCCAATAAAACGACTTGAGGGTATCAAATTCAGTCTGACATACGAAGATGTCGAATATAAAGAAATCCATGATCGTGTTTGGAATAAAACTTTTATTTTAGGTACAGATAAAAA
This sequence comes from Tenericutes bacterium HGW-Tenericutes-5, assembly GCA_002839125.1. GTDB lineage: Bacteria > Bacillota_I > Bacilli_A > Izemoplasmatales > Hujiaoplasmataceae > UBA2289. The sequence goes on along the minus strand of PGXI01000012.1, from coordinate 4,066 downwards.
TGGTAGAGATATGTTGGCAAGACTTATGTATGGTACCGGTGTGTCATTAATTATTGCCTTCACAGCTGCTGTTATCAACTTCTTTATCGGTGTTTTATATGGTAGTATTTCTGGTTTCTTTGGTAAAAATGTCGATATTATAATGATGCGTATAGTAGATATAATTAATTCAATACCTCTGCTACTTTATGTAATTCTATTAATGGTAGTTTTAAAAGATAGCTGGTTTGAAATAAACGTCCTGGATAAAATTTTCGGGGCGGGTGGCTTAGGAACCATAATCGTAACCCTAATTAGTGTTTACTGGGTTGGTATGGCAAGATTGGTTCGAGCCCAAGTTCTAGGATTAAAGGAACAAGAATATGTTTTAGCTGCCAAAACTATGGGGGTTTCAAACAATAAAATCATTCAAAAGCATTTAATTCCTAATGCTTTAGGTCCAATTATTGTTACAATGGCCATGATGATTCCTACTGCTGTATTCACAGAAGCTTTCTTAAGTTTCATCGGTTTAGGTATTTCAGCTCCTAGAGCATCACTTGGTTCATTGGCTAATGATGGTGCAAGTTTTATGCAAACATATCCTTATCAATTAGTTATTCCTTCTCTTACTATCGCATTCATGATGTTAGCTTTTAATTTCTTGGGTGACGGTTTGAGAGATGCATTAGATCCAAGGCTTAGAAAAGGGTAGGTGAAAAGATGAACGATAATATACTAGAAGTCAAAAACCTAAGAACATCTTTTTTTACCCATTTAGGTGAAGTGCAAGCTGTTAGAGGGATTAGTTTCGAATTGAAAAAAGGTGGTATTCTCGGCATAGTAGGTGAATCCGGAAGCGGAAAAAGTGTTTCTAGTTTATCAATTATGCGTTTGGTTGAAATCCCAGGCAAAATTGTCGAAGGTGAAATTCTTTTTGATGGTGTCGATTTGGTTAAACTATCCGATAAAGAGATTCAGGAATACCGTGGTAGAGAAATATCGATGATATTCCAAGATCCAATGACTTCACTTAACCCTGTTTATACTATTAAAAATCAAATGATGGAAGTAATATTGCGACACATGCATATAACTCCAGAGAAAGCTTATGAAGAAGCTAAGCTAATAGAGAAGGAAAAAGAAAGAGAAAAAGTCTTAGAAGCTATTAAAAACGGAAAAACAAGGAAATACAATAAAAAAGAAGCCTTAGAAAGGGCTGTTCATTTCTTGAAACTTGTAGGTATTCCTGAACCGGAAACAAGAATTAAAGAATATCCACACCAATTTTCCGGTGGGATGCGACAAAGAGCATTAGTTGCTATGGCATTAGCTTGCGAACCGCGACTAATAATCTGTGATGAACCAACAACTGCATTGGACGTTACTATCCAAGCTCAAATATTAGATTTATTGAAAAAAGTTAAAAACGAGTTAGACACGACAATTATCTTTATCACACATGATTTAGGAGTAATTGCGGAACTTTGTCAAGACGTTATCGTTATGTATGGTGGAATGATTATGGAAAAAGGTTCAGTTAATGATATCTTCTATAATCCACAACATCCATATACAAAAGGTCTTCATCAGTCTATACCTACCGATGTTGTAGGTCAAAAGAAAAGATTGGTTCCTATTGCAGGTTCACCACCGGATCTTTTGAATCCGCCAAAAGGTTGTCCTTTCAGCCCTAGATGTAAATATGCCATGGAAATTTGTATTGAAAAAGCTCCATCACTTTACAAGATAAGCGATACTCAAGTTTCCGCTTGTTGGCTACAAGACAAAGAAGCCCCAGATGTAGAAGGTTTTAAGAAATCTGGAGGTGAAAAATAATGGCTAGAGAAAAAGAAATATTAGAAGTTAAAGACTTAAAGAAATATTTTTATATTAAACATAGTTTCTTTGGGAAAATAACAAAAACATTAAAAGCTGTTGATGGTATTAATTTTAAAATTTTCGAAGGCGAAACGTTCGGTCTAGTAGGAGAAAGTGGCTGTGGGAAAACAACCGCTGGAAGAACCATTATTAGTCTCTACGAAAATTCTGGAGGCGAAGTATATTTTGATGGAAAACCAATATCGATAGGTTTCGAAGAATACAAAAATGAGATAATTGATTTAAAAGATCAGTTAAAAGAAATATTACTCCAAATTCCTAAGGAAGATACTGAAAGAATTCATAACATTAAAGTTTTATACAAAGAATTGTTAAGAATTATTAAGTATAAGCTTTATAAAGCTAAAATTAGGCAAAGACGAGTAAAACGTAATCGTGATCCAAGAGATATTCAAATGATTTTCCAAGATCCTTACACTTCATTAAACCCAAGAATGACAGTATCAGAAATAATCGCTGAAGGAATCAAGACTCACAAACTTCTAGAAGGCGATGCAATTAATGAAAGAGTTTATTACTTGCTAGAAACTGTAGGTTTAAAACGAGAACACGCTTCGAGATATCCCCATGAATTTAGTGGTGGTCAAAGACAAAGAATCGGTATTGCAAGAGCTTTAGCGATGGATCCAAAACTGATAATTTGTGATGAACCGATTAGTGCTTTGGATGTTTCGATTCAAGCTCAAGTAGTAAATATGTTAGAAGATCTACAAGAGAAATTTGGTTTAACCTATTTGTTTATCGCTCATGATTTATCAATGGTTAAACACATAAGCGACAGAATCGGAGTAATGTATTTAGGTAAACTTATGGAATTGGCTTCAAGTGATGATTTATATCAAGAACCACTTCATCCATATACTATGAGTTTACTATCATCTATACCATTACCGGATCCTGAAGCTAACAAAAAGAGTAAAAGAATTATCTTAAAAGGTGAAGTAACATCGCCAATTAACCCTAAGCCTGGTTGTAGGTTTGCAGGAAGATGCAAATACGCCCAAGAGAAATGTACACGAATCGACCCTCAAATCGAAGAAATCAAGCCTAAACACTTTGTTGCTTGCCATTTTGTAAGAGAAATTAACGATTTGAAATGATTGTAATTTAAAAGTTTATAATCATTTGAAATAAAAATTAAAAGGAGGAGATTTGTATTTTTATGAAAAAATTATTTTTGGCTTTACTAGCCATTGCAGCTGCATTTTCAATAATGAGTTGTACTGGCGGCGCTGACGATGCCATGGAATGGAATATCGGCGCAGACCCAGCAACATTGGATCCAGGCCTAAACGGTGCTAGTGATGGTGGAGACGTTATCAACAACACATTTGAAGGTTTGGTTAGAGAAAAGAACGGCGTTGTCTATCCAGGTATGGCTGAATCATGGACTGTTTCTGCAGACGGTCTTACTTATACCTTTACTATTAGATCTAACGCTAAATGGTCTGATGGATCTAAATTAACTGCTGACGATTTTGTTCGTTCATGGTTAAGAGGTATGGACCCAAGAAACGCTAGTGAATATTCTTGGATTTGGGAATACACTAACGTAGTAGGTGCAAATGAATTTGTTTTCGCAGATGCTGAAAGCACAGATGCACAACTAGACACACTAAAAGCTGCTGTAGGCATTAAATCACTTGAAGATGGCGCTAAATTTGAAGTTAAACTAACAGCTCCAACAAACTGGTTTGTTTCTTTAATGTCATTCTATCATTTCATGCCAGTTCCAGCTAACGCTACAGTCGAAGGCGATGGCGCTTGGGCTAAGAATCCAGAAACTGCAATTTCTAATGGACCTTTCCACTTAACTTATTACAAAACTGGAGATAAATTAACATTAGAAAAGAACAAGTATTACTGGAATAAAGATGAAGTTGGTATTGAAAAAATCAATGGTTATTTCATCGATTTAGCGACAACAGCTTATGCGAGATATGAAGCAGGCTCAATGGATGTATTGAATGATGTTCCATCACAAATGATTCCTGGTCTAGCTGTAGCATCTCAAGAATTCTATAACTTCCCATTATTAGGAACTTATTACGCAAACTTTAACCTTTCTGGTACTCCATTCGGTGGAACTAGAGACATTGGTGACCGTGACAATGAAATCCTAGGAAACGCTAATTTACGTAAAGCTTTAGCGCTTTCAATTGACCGTACAGCGATTACAGAAGCT
>PGXI01000011.1 GCA_002839125.1 Tenericutes bacterium HGW-Tenericutes-5 | reverse complement strand
TGGCGTTACTGTTGAGACTGAAAAACTACCAATAGGTTCTTATACGTTTGTTTCTTCGGGTGGAGATTTTATCGGTTATATCGTTGTTAAAGACGAGTTAAAAGAAACTTCCATGGAAACAGTAAGAGAGTTCACAAAAGAATATGACACCGTTATGTTAACTGGTGACAATGAGATTTCCGCTCGTGATATTGCTTTACAACTTGGTGGAATCGAGTATTATTCAGAATTGTTACCTGAAGAAAAATTAACTAAGTTCAACGAAATAAGAACAAATTCAGTTTCATTATTTGTTGGTGATGGTATAAACGATGCGCCATTACTAAAAAATGCTGATATTGGTGTATCTCTAGGTAGTGCAACCGATTTAGCGATTGAAGTTAGTGATGTAATTATTATTAATAATGATATTAGATTATTAGATAAAGCAATAAAGATTGCAAAGAAAACAAGAAGGTTATCTGGAGAAAACATTGTCTTCTCCTTAGCGGTTAAATTTATTTTCTTAGTAATGTCAGCTTTAGGATTGATGTGGATGTGGCTTTCAATCTTTGCTGATGTAGGAGTTGCTATTCTTTGTGTATTGAATGCACTAAGATTAATTTACCAAAAGAAATACTTAAAAGATAAGGCTTAAGTTTAGCTTTATCTTTTTTATTTTGAAAAATATTGTATAATATAGTCTAGGTGGTGGATATGGAAGACGTATATATATTAATACTAGTTTTTATTCTTATTTTAATTAATGGTTTTTTTGCAGCGAGCGAAATGGCCTTGGTTTCAATAAATCAAAATAAACTACAAAAACTAGTTGATGATGGAAATAAAAAGGCGAAAAAACTCCAAACATTAAGTAAGGATTCTACAAGGTTTTTATCAACAATTCAAGTGGCGATAACTTTGGCAGGATTTTTATCAAGTGCAATTGCCGGTTCAAATTTAGCTCAAAATTTAGTAGATCTTTTTGCTTCAATCGGCCTTAACTTATCATTCAATTTTGCGGTTGTTTTAATTACTTTAGTATTATCATTCATTACTCTTGTTTTTGGCGAATTAGTGCCAAAACGAATAGCTTTGAATAGTCCAATAAAAGTAGCTATGTTATCAATTGGGGTTTTACGAATAATGATGTTTATAACTCGTCCTGTTGTCTGGTTATTAACCATAACCACCAAAGGTGTTGTTAGATTATTAGGAATAAAAAAAGATGAATCTCAAGACAAAACATCAGAAGATGAAATCAAACAAATGATAAGATCAGGTCACATCCAAGGTCTTTATCGTGGACAAGAAAAGGAAATGCTGGAAAACATTTTTGAGTTCGATGATATTCAAGCTGAAACTATCATGACACCGAGAACAGATATCTATGCTATTGATATTAACGAAGCAAAACAAGATATTATTCAAATGATTATTGAAGCTCCTTATACAAGAATTCCGTTCTATAATAAAACAATCGATAATCTGGTTGGAATAATTCATGTCAAAGATGTTTTAATTGATGCCAAGAAAAAAGGGTTCTCAAGAGTCGATTATAAGAAATTATTGCGGGAACCATATTATGCCCCTAACAATATCAAAATTAATATTTTGTTTAGAAGAATGCAAAAAGAAAATCACCAAATCGCTATTTTACTTGATAGTTATGGTGGTATTGATGGAATAATAACCTTAGAAGACATTTTAGAAGAAATTGTCGGTAACATCTATGATGAGTTTGATGAGTCGGATAAATCAATAAAAAAATTGGATGACAATCTTTATATCGTCGATGGTTTGATACAAATTCAAGATTTTAATCGTTACTTTAAAGTTGAAATTGATGAAGATCCTGAGACTCTAAGTGGCTTGATTATTGAAAGAATCGGTTATATTCCCGATCAATTGATTGATGAAGAATTTGTTATCGAAAAACTAAGCATTAAAATAAAGACTTTAAAAAAGAATTATATCGATAAATTTATTGTAAAAATTAATCAATAAAAAAAGCATCACTCCAAAACTTAGGAGTGGTGCTTTTTATTTGTGTTTAATTATTGCGTATTTTTTCTTACCTTTTCTGATGATTGTGTATTTCAAGTGTAACGCATTCTCTTTTTTAACTATAAATTCTAAGTCTGTTTCTTTATTGCCATTAATAGTTATGGCATTAGAACTTATAAGTTCACGAGCTTGACGTTTTGAACTAGCAATATTTAGTTCAACTAAACAATCGATTAATGGCTTTTCTTCTGTTATTTCAATTGAATCAAGATTTGAAAAACCCATTTCAATTTCTTCTATATCAAGGTCACTTACTTCGCCGCTAAATAAAGCATTTGTAACTTTAATAGCTTTTCTTAGTTCATTCTCACCATGTACTAATTTAGTGATTTCTTCTGCTAAGCATTTTTGAGCTAAACGTTTTTCCGGTTCGTTTTCCAATGATTTTTCCATCTCTTCAATTTGATCTTTACTCAAGAATGTAAATTGTTTTAATCTGTTGATTACATCTTGGTCTGCGGTATTAATCCAATACTGATAGAAATCATATACAGAAGTCTTATTCTTATCCAACCATATGGCTCCAGATTCAGTTTTACCGAACTTAGTTCCGTCTGCTTTAGTGACTAATGGGAATGTTATCCCATACACCTTAGCTTCAATTGTGTGAACTTTCCTTATCAATTCCATTCCCGCTGTAATATTACCCCATTGGTCTTGTCCGCCAATCTGTAGTGTACAGTTGAAATTTCTGTATAAATGTTCAAAATCCCAAGCTTGAATTATTTGATATGAGAACTCAGTAAAAGAGATTCCATTTTCAATTCTTGATTTGACTGAATCTTTGCTCATCATATAAGCTACATTGAAATGCTTACCAATATCGCGTAAAAATTCAATAGCATTTAAAGAAGAAAGCCAATCGTAATTATTGACGATCATCGCTTCTGGTAGGATATGCTTAGCTTGTTTTGCAATCCCTTCAGCGTTTTTTAGTGATTCTTCGATGCTCAAAAGTTTTCTTTCTTGACTTTTAAAACTTGGATCGCCAATTAGTCCAGTACCACCACCAATTACAAGAATCGGTTTATGACCATAGTCTTCTAATCTCTTAGCTACTAAATAAGCTAAAAGATGACCTATATGTAAACTATCAGCTGTTGGATCAGCTCCAAGGTAAAATACTAGTTTCTCTTTATTTAACTTTTCTGCTAAATCATCATCTGTTTGTTGGTACAAAAGTCCACGCCATTTTAAATCTTCATATAAATTCATAATAATCCTCCTATAAAATAAAAATCGTCCTTTAAAAAACTTAAAGGACGAATGTTTCCGCGGTACCACCTTAATTCACTTATATTTAATAAGTGCACTTATAAAGATAACGGATTTACCGTGCTTTATTAAAAGCATAACTCCTGAGTGTAATGAATATGTTAATCTTGTTCGGTTTTCACCAACCACCGAATCTCTACATTTACAAATCTTAACTATTCTCGCTCATTCACAGTTTATTTTGTTGTTTGTCTTAAAATTATATTATGTGGTAATTCATTAAACTTTTCTTCAATATGTAAACCATCGATTTCTTTTTTTAGTAGATACATAGCTTTAACGCCAATATCAATAATTGGTATATCTACACAAGAAAGTTTTGGTCGAGATAATGAAGCGTACTTTGTGTTTTGGAAGCCGAAAACAGATATGTCTTCCGGTATTTTTCTTCCCTTTTCAATCGCTTGATTAATAAATGATACAGCAATAGAATCTCTAACTGCAACAACGCCATCAATTAGATGTCCATTTTCTTTTAGAAGTTCATTGAAATGAATGGTATTGACAGTGATATCACCACTGGTTCTAAAAATATTCATTTCTAAACCAGCTTCTTCAATCGCTTTTTGATATCCGGCTTCCTTTAAGTCATTAACCATATATTTTCTCGCTGTTGTCAGCATGAAAATATTTTTACGGCCTTCATCAATAAGTTGTTTGGTGACTTCATAAGCGGCTTGATAATAATCAATTGAAACTGTAGTTAACGAACTATCATAAGGATAGACTGTATTCGCCAAAACTACAGGCACTCCATACTCATCTTGAATCATATTGAGAGTCTTGTATTGTTCTTCATTGATTTCGTCATTCATATAAAGGATGCCATCAGCCTGTGAAGCAACTACTTCTTGCATCATTTCTGTTTCATCTGCATATTTGTCCTTTAACACATAAAGAATTAACGAATAATCATACTTTTTCGCCTCAACTGCAATACCATTAACCATTTCCGCAACTGATGATCTGGACATATCGGGAACAATTATCGCTACTGATGTAGATTTTCTACTAGCTAGTCCCTTAGCATAAGCATTTGGTTTATAACCTAATTCTTTAATAACTTGAAGTACTCTATCCCTAGTTTCTGGTTTAACTTTTTCTGGATTATTCAACGTTCTTGATACCGTTGCCAGTGATACCCCAGCTTTTATTGCCACATTATATATAGTAGCTTTACTCATATAATCAATCCCCTTCCTCTTTAAAAGTATTGATTGAATATATTTTATCACAAATAAGCGTCTCTGCAATCGCTTTTATGAAAAATTTTCATTGGAAGCTGATAAAGCAAGAAAAAAGACGAATTTCCATTCGTCTTTACGAGTAAATTATCTTTTTTCTTTGATTCTTGATTGTTTAGCTGATAATCCACGAATGTAACCGAGGTGAGCTCTTCTTACTTTACCACGACGTTTAACTTCGATTTTTTCAATAACTGGTGAATTAACTAAGAAAGTTTTTTCAACACCTACACCGTAAGAAATTTTTCTAACTGTGAATGTTTCACTTACTCCTCCACCTTGTCTTTTAATGCAAAGACCTTCGAAAACTTGGATTCTTTCTCTGTTACCTTCCTTGATTCTGATACCAACTTCTAAAGTATCTCCAGGACGGAATTCAGGAATGTCATTTCTCATAAATTCTTGAGTGACATCTTTAATTAATTGCTGCGACATTTTGGTCAACTCCTTTTTCAAATTTGCACTTTTGTTCTTAGATAAACCAGCGGAACATTGGCATGATATATTCTTTTCAGCGATATGTATTATATCATATAGATAATTATAAAGCAAATATTTTTTTCCCAATTATTTACTAGTTTTAAATAGATCTGGTCTTCTTTCTAATGTCTTCTTTTTTGACATCTCTTCGCGCCATTTATCGATTTTAGCGTGATCTCCAGAAAGTAACACATCAGGAACCTTTAAACCTTTAAATTCGCGAGGTTTTGTGTATTGTGGATAATCAAGTAACCCATCATAGAAAGAATCATTCTCAAACGATTCTTGTGAACCGAGTACGCCGGGAATTAATCTAACAATTGCATCAATCATTGCTAATGAAGCAATCTCGCCACCAGTCATCACAAAATCGCCTAAAGAGATTTCTTCATCCACAAATTCTAGAACTCTTTCGTCAAATCCTTCGTAATGGCCACAGATAAATGTAAGATGTTCTTCTTTTAATAACTCTTTGGCTTTGTTTTGAGTAAATGTTGAGCCTTGCGGAGACAAAAGTATCTTATGATTTGGTTTTTCTAATGACTCTAGTGCATAAAATATCGGTTCAACAGCAAGCACCATTCCACTGCCGCCGCCGTATGGTGTATCATCTACTGTTTTATGCTTATTTGTCGAGAAATCGCGAAAATTTACTATTTCAAATTTTACAAGTTTTTTTTCTTGAGCCCGTTTTAATATCGATGAATTCAGTAAAGGCTCAACCATTTCTGGAAAAAGTGTTAAGATTGTTATTTTCATAATAAACCTTCCATTTCAACCACGGTAATTTTCTCTTCATCTTGGTTTTCAACGAACTCATCACGGAAGGGAATTAGTTTTTCTCCCGTTTCAGTAGCTACAACTAAATAGTCTCCTTGAGGATAGGTTACTATATCAACTACTTCTCCTTTGAACTCTTTACCTTGATAGACTTTAAGATCAATTAATTCTTCAATGAAAAACTCATTATCATCTAAAAGTACTTCTTGATCTATTGGGACATATAAATCATAACCCTTATATTTTTCAATTTTATTAATATCTTCATACCCTTTAAAAATTAACATATCAGCGTTTTTATGAATCTGGTGCGATTTGATTATTAATTCTTTAAACTGATCATTCTCAAGAATATAGATTGAGTTGCCTACTTTAAAGCGATCTTCTTGCATATTGGTAAGTGATTTTATTCTCACCTCACCTTTTAATCCTTTAGTTGTAGCGATTATTCCTACTTTAATATACTCCATTGATATACACCTCTAATCGAGAAAAAATTATATTTATATTATATCATTTTATTATACTTTTTCGATAAAAAAAGAAGGAAGATTCCTTCTTTTTATACTAGAGCAGAAATTTCTCCTGCCTTTTTTAAAACTATTTTTGTAATGAGTGGTCCGGTTAACTCGTAAATTACTGTAGCTGATAAAACTATCGCTCTTATTTGAGCACCTAACTCTGGATTAAGAGCTGTAGACGCAATGAGGCTTAACCCGATTGCGACTCCTGCTTGAGGAATAAGCGCGAACCCTAAATACTTCTGAACTTTCTTCTCGCTTTTGGTAATCTTCGCTCCAATATAAGCACCGCCGATTTTTCCGAAGACTCTTAGGAATACATATAGAATACCTAAAACTCCTACAGTAACTAATACCGACAGTTTAAGTTCAACACCACTTAGGACGAAGAACATAACATAAACTGGTGGGGTAAAGAAATAGATAAGTTCGTTAACTTTTTCTTGTTTGCTTGAGAAGTTAGTGAAAAGTAATCCTAAAACCATTGAAGCGAGGATTGCAGATCCGCCCCATAGGTTTGCTAGATAAACTGTAAATATTATCGAAGCTACTGTTAAAGAAATTCTGTTTCCTCTTCCGGTAAACCAAATACATCCTAATATTAAAATTATACCTATTAAGATTCCGATACCAAGCGAGATTAATATCTCAAAAATCGGATGGAATATCTGCATTACTACGGATACATCTCCAACTGGATTTAATGCATTAGCTATAGCAACAAAGATACCGAATAACAAAACCGCAATTGAGTCGTCAATTGCCACAACACTTAATAAAGTTTCAGTTAAATGTCCTCTAGCTTGATACTGTCTAATAACCATAAGAGTTGCGGCTGGCGCTGTAGCAGCTGCGATTGCTGAAAGCACAAGAGCAAATCTTATATTTTCTACAGTTAACTTTCCAATAATTAAAAAGTATAGAATCAAACCAACTAAAACAGCAATAACTGCCACGAACGATTCAAAGAATGCGATGATAACCGGTTTAGCTCCTACTTTTTTAAAATATTTAAATTTTAGTTCATTTCCGATTGTAAAGGCAATAAAACCTAAAGCTACTACAGAAACGATTTCTAAGCCTGGTAAGGCTTCTTCTTTAATAATGTTAAGTATCGAAGGTCCAATTAAAAGACCACCTATTAGGTAGCCTGTAACGTTGGGCAATCTAAGATATTTAGCAACTTTTCCAAACAAAAGACCAGTAGCGATAATGGTGGCTGTATAAAATAAAACCAAATAGTTCATGACTAAAGTTTGCACCCTACTGTTTCTTCAATCGGCACTGTAAATGCGACTCCAGAATCAGGTTCTTGTAAATTACCACAAACATATTCGATTACCTTATAAACAGTTTTCACCTTATCGTCAGGCAATGCCATCAAAATTACATTTGACTCAGTTCTTTTGTTTTCAAACAAAAATTTCAACGATCCAAACATATGCATATCATCACTTTTTGCCAAAGTTCTACCCATTCCGGTTGAACTGATAATAGTAGCGCCTTTGATGCCATTATTATTGAGTTCAGTTAAGAATTCTTCGAGATATTTAGTTTGAGTCATTACATAAATTACTAATTTCATACTATTCACTCCATTTCGCCATATAGTATTATACTCTTATAATTTTATTTTGCAAGTTGTTTATTTAGGCAAAAAAGAAAGAACTTTTTGAAGCGTTTTGCCCAATGAACTTCTGAGTGGGTTGCACCTTCATCGATAACTTGCATAAGGTTTTTATCTGACATTCTCTTTGATATATAATCCTGAAAAACTTTTTGTTCGTTAAAATAGATTTTACTAAAAAACCCGTTTTCTTTTGTACCCATATCATGATAAATCTTAAAATCACTATCTATATCGATTCGATCTAAAAATTCATATAGTCCTTTTTTAACAATATAATATGCTGGAGAAAAAGCACCGATACAAGAAAATACATCTTGATATTTTAAGCCTAAATAAATACTGATATTACCACCACAAGAACTGCCAGCCATATAGGTAAATTCCTTCTTTGATTTTGTTCTAAAGTCATTATCGATCAAAGGCTTTAATTCTTCAACCAAGAACTTTCCATATTCATCTGCTTCTGGTTTAATGTTTTCTGCATTCATACTTTTTAATCTCTTTATAGCTGATCGATTTAAATCATTTGAATATTCCATAATCCGGTAAACGTTATCGCTATCAACACCCACAATAATCACTCCACCAACTTGATTATAAAATTCGTCCATCGTTGCCATCACTTCCCAAGAATGATTGCTGAAAGGGGAAGGGTCGATTAAATTCTGTCCATCATGCATGTAAATTACCGGATATCTTAATTCACTTTCATCATAGTCGAGTGGCAAAATGATTCTAACTCTTTTATTCCTCTTTAAGTTTTCGCTAAAAATATCTTTGATTATAACTCTATCCATTTTTACACCTCAATCAAATTATACAATAAATATTTAAATATTAATTATATTTATGAAAAAATGCTGTATAATATTTTATATGTAGAGGTGTAAACTATGAAGAAAGTTTTAAAAGTATTTATGATAATTGTTATTGTTTTAGTAGTTTTCGTTTTCGGATTTGTTTTAACATTACAAATATTTGAGTTTCGACCTGATGATATTACTGTTCTAACGGTTGAAGATAATCTTGAAGATTTGGAATCTAATTATATCGATCTTTCAGAAGACTTGACACTATTAACATTCAATATTGGCTACGCTTCATTAAGTGAAACTGAAGATTTCGTAATGGATGGCGGTACTAAAGCAAGAATGGATTCCTTAGAGGAAGTTGAAAGTAATCTTGATGGAATAACTTCTATCCTTGAAGATAATCCAGCAGACATTTATTTAATTCAAGAAATTGATGTTGATAGCAGTAGATCTTATAACATAAATCAATTAATTCATTTCCAAGATGCTTTAGGTAAGAGTTCCGTTTTAGCATACAATTACCGTTGTATATTTGTACCTTTCCCAATAAACCCAATGCAAATGATGGGGAAAGTCAACTCAGGTATAGTTACATTTAGTGATTATTATACTGAATCAGCCGAAAGACATCAATTGCCAGGTAGTTTTGCTTGGCCGGTTAGCCTCGCAAATCTAAAAAGAGCAATGCTTATCAGCAAGTATCCAATTCAAGATAGTGATAAATTTTTAGTGGTTATTAACGTACATCTTTCGGCTTATGATGATGGAACAATGAGATTAGAGGAAATGGAAGCTTTAAAACAAGTAATGTTAACTGAATATAGTGCTGGAAACTATGTAGTTGTTGGTGGTGATTTCAATCAAACATTCCCACAAGCAGTTACAATTAATGAAGATGAATCCTATACATATCATTACGCATTAAAAGATGAAGGTTTATGGGAAGCATATCCAATGGAAGAAGACTGGTTCCTAGATAATGATTTTAGATTTGGAGTAGATATTACAAATCCTACTTGTAGATTGTTAAATAAAGCACATGACACCGTAAATCTAGAAAACAATCAATACTACGTAATTGATGGGTTTATCGTCTCCAATAACTTAAATATCAATACTATTACCACATTAAACGAAAACTTTAAATATTCTGATCATAATCCAGTTTTAATTAATTTGAGTTTTAATTAATAAGTAATGAAATAAAGAACTTTATATGGGTTCTTTATTTTTTATTTTGTGTGTGAAGTGACAATGAAGATACTGCTGTGTTATAATTAGTTTATAAAATATCTGTAATATTTGAGGTTTAAGTATGCTTAAATTTAGTAAAAAAGCATTGATAAAACTTAAGAGTTTGCTGAAAACCCACTTTTGGTTATTGGTAATGTCAATTCCAATCTTGTTTTTGATAAATTGGAGTTATTTTACTGTAATTAATACTGAAAGAGAATCACTTGAAATGCAACAGATATCATTAGCAAATGAAAAAGTTAACATAATTGATTTTATAATCTCAAATGCAATAAACAACACTTATAATGATTTACAAGTAATAACCGATTCAGATGAAGTACAAGCTTATCTAGATGATAAGAGTTCTGCTAATTTAGAAGCTGCCAGACAGCTTCTATACCGAATTTCCAATAACAAACCGCAGTTTTCAAGCATTGAAATGTTAAATAATGATGGCGATCAAATTGCTTGGTTACTTAGAGATGAAGATGAATCTCTATACTTCATGGATGATAGTAACTTGATAAATAGAAGTGATGAGGAATATTACAATATATCTTTACTTTTAATTGAAAATCAATTATATATTGCGCCAATCTATCTTGAAGAAAACCTTATAAATGAAGTTGCAAATGTAAAACCTTTAACTAACTTTATTGTTAATCTTTATGATAGTTTAGGCACTAAACATGGAACTTTGGTTTTAGAGTACAATGCTAATTATCTACTACAAATATTTAGTGAATATGTTAGAGAAGATTCAATATTTATTGAGTTAGGAATTGTTAATGGTGATGAAATCTGGGGTATAACTCCAGGTTTTTATGACTTGATTGATGATTACGGACAAAACTTAGAAAGCTATTTAGTTTTTTTAAATAGCGATGATGAAACGATAGTTCAAAACAATATAATGTTATCAAGCTTTCTTGGTGATAATATATATAATGACGATGACTTCTATAAAACATATGCCGTAATTGATATGGAATCCGTTTATGATGAATTCGGAGGATTATTTGTTAAATATCCTTTTTTGATTATTTTAATTAATTTAATATCAGTAGTTGTCATCATCTTAATTTCAAATCTATTAAAGAGTAAAAGTAATGACAGAATATTACTAAATGCTAATATGTATCTATCTGATAGAAATAAAGATGGGGTTTTGATTACTAACGATAAAAGCGAAATAACTTATGTCAATCAGACCTTTGAAGATATTTTCGGATTTAAGGAAAAAGATATGCTTGGAAATAAGCCTGGCAAAATTCTCGGCCAATTAAATTTAGGAATTAAAGCAGCTTTAAGAAAAAGTAACAAAATCTATTCAAAAAATATTTGGAATATTAGTAAAGACGGAATTTATGTTTTAAAGCATTTAAGAATAAAACCTGAAACTACTTCAAACGGAAACATAAAACATTATCTAGCGATTTATTCTGACCCGTTAATTGAAATTGATTCGCTTGTTTTTTCAAGCAATTTCGATTCTATAGAAACATTTAAACTTCTAGCCAAAGCTTATGAAAATGAGGATTTCAAAGTAAATAAATCTGTTTTCATGGTTATTAAAACATTTAATGAAAAGAGCAAAAAAGGTTTTGATGTCAGCAACAACAGCAACATAAAACCAATTTCATTTCCTGTTTTTCTAAGTAAAAATCTTAATGAAAGTTATAAAATTTCTATTCCAAGTGATGGTTATACGATTATTTACTTCTTACTTGATAATATCGATAAATCTTTTAATGACATTATCGATTTAATTGACACTCTTATTGATAAATATAAACATCAACCGAATGTCAATTCTGGGTTAGGGTATAATTTTGGGATTGCAAAGGCAGATAATAAGACCATTACAAAAACTGATCTAATCGAAAATGCATTTATTGCATTACAGATGTCTAAAAATATGAAGAATATTAAACATTTAGTCTATACTGAATCAATCAAACAATTGATAAAGCGTGAGAAAGATATCTTCAGTCAGTTAGAGCATGGATTTAATTATGATGAATTCTTTATGCTTTACCAAATCCAAAAAGACATTGTGAATAACGAGTTCACTGGTGTAGAAGCTTTACTAAGATGGAACAGCCCAGTTTTAGGAAATGTTTCCCCAGTTGAGTTTATTACTGTGATTGAAAATTCTTTCTTTGTTAATCAACTTAGTTTAATGGTTTTAAATAAAGTTATTAAGGATTTTAGTCCTTATGTTAAGTATCTTGGTGATGAATTCAGAATCTCAATTAATTTAACTTCATTTGATTTCTTTAGTGATCAAATCATTCACAACTTAGTTAGCGTTATAGAAAAAAGTCCGATTTCTACTAAAAACTTCTGTTTTGAAATTACAGAGAGTGGCTATCTGGAGAATAAAGACAAAACTAACTCAATTATTGATTTTCTTCATTCAAAGAACATTACTGTTGCGATTGATGATTTTGGAACTGGTTTCTCTTCTTTAGAAGTTTTGAAAAAACTCCATATCGACAAAGTTAAAATCGACAGATCGTTTATCAAAGATTATCCCGAAAAAGATGATGGTGTGATGCTTAAAACTATTGCGAATTTAGTTAAGATTTTGAATTTTGGAATCTTATTGGAAGGAACCGAAACTAAAGAACAAGTTGAATTTGCATTAGAAAGTGGTTGTGATGAGATTCAAGGATTTTATATTTCTCAGCCAATTTATATTGAAAATCTTGTTAGAAAATATTTGAATAAAAAATCGGACTTCTAAAATTAGAAGTCCGATATTTATTGTTAATACTATTTCTTTTCGCGCTTAAAGCACATAAACCAATCTAAGCAATATGTGTCATCATTCTTTGATTCCATTCTTTCTTTAGCTGTACCGCATGAACCTGCAGTTGGAACGATAACATCGTCTCCAGGTCTCCAGTCAGCTGGTGTAGCTACACCGTCTTTATCTGCTTTTTGTAAAGCTAAGATAATACGTTTGATTTCATCAAAGTTTCTACCCATAGATAACGGATAATAAAGCATAGTTCTGATAACACCCTTAGGGTCAATTACAAATACAGCTCTTACTGCTTGAGTGTTGCTTTGATTTGGTTGAATCATCCCAAATTTATTAGCAACATCCATTCTGATGTCTTCAATTAACGGGAACTTAACTTCGATATTTTTCATGCCTTTCCATTCTAATTCTTGGATTTTTCTTAACCAAGCGATATGGGCATAAAGAGAATCTACTGATAAGCCAATCAATTGTGTGTTTAAAGCTTCGAAATCTTTAATCATGCTAGCAAATGTCATAAACTCAGTTGTACATACTGGAGTAAAATCTGCTGGATGGGAGAAAAGAATCACCCATTTCCCTTCGTAGTCTTCAGGGAAATTAATTGTGCCTTGGGTTGTTACTGCTGTAAAACTTGGGGCTTTGTCGCCGATTAACGGCATTGAATAAAATTCTTTTTTAACTTCTTCCATTAATATGTCCTCCTATATTTTTATTTTTATTGATGACATTATAACATTAAAGATTGTTAATTTCTAACGAATTGCTTAGTGATTATGATTTTGGTGTTCTTCACAAATTACATTAGATGATTCTAATGTATTATTTAAGTATTTCTTGATTATTTCTTCAGGCTGTCCTTCAACACCTCTAATAGCTTCTATTCCTAGATTAACCAAATTATTAACTGCCATTTCTCCTAAATTTCCTGTGATAACAACATTAATATTATTTTGGTATAAGAAATTTGGTAGTGCACCTTTTTGATGCGGTGGGTTTTTAATTTGGTAATCATTTTTAATTTGATTGTTTTCGACTTCATAAACCTTAAAATAATCGCAATGTCCAAAATGTTGGGCAATCAAATTATCTTTTACTGCAATAGCAACTACTAACATGTGATTCCTCCTATTGAAATCTATTTCTTCCTTGTCTTTTTCTTAGTCTTAAAGGCTCTAAGCATTTATCACAATCTTCGTCACACATTGTGATTTCACCGCCTTCAATGACAATAATCTTTCCGTCTACTAGTGAAGCAGCTAACTTTTTTCTGGCGTCATTATAGATCCTTTGAACCGTAGTTCTCGCAACTTGCATTTGTTCAGCAGCTTCTTCTTGGGTGTAACCTAAATAATCTATTAATCTTACAGTTTCAAACTCATCGATTAACATATTTAATCGATCTTGACTGTTAGCACGTTTTCCTTTAGGTCCAAAGACCAGATGTTCCGGTTGATGACAGATATATCTTGGTTTTTGTGGTCTTGGCATCTTAATCCCCTCCTTTATATTTTATATTAAATATTGACATATGTCAAGATTATACAATTATTTCTACATCATCAGACTTTTTCAATTTCTCTCTGATTTCGTTGACCATATTTTCATAGTATTCTTCGTTAATTATGTACTTTTTGTTAATCAACCAGTATGATATAAAGATTAGTAATACCGGAAAAATTGTAATCGCTAATCTTAAACCAAGTCTCATAGTTGCGGTAGCTTTATCTTTAAACGCTGAGTTTGCGGCAGCATTTATAACCATCTCTTCTTTTCCGTTGTCGGCTGAGTCAAATGTAACTAATTGTAATGCATCATAAATTTGCTCTTTTCTTTCTTGATCGATATCCAAACCATCTAAAATAATTGTCCTGCTAGTAATATTGTCTTTAAACTCAATTTGTTCAGAAATTGTCATATTGTCAAAGTAATTCTTCTGCGCTTCTAATTCAGAAACATTTTGACTTAAGATATAAATACCAAAGATTATTAAGACTAAAGTCATAATTCCTTGTTGCAATGCACTAGCTAGTTTAACAACAAATGGTCTTAATGAGAAAAGAATTGCTTCATTTCTTTTGCCGGTTTTATATTCATTATATTCGATAGTGTTTGTCATGTTGATAATTAAGGTCAAATAGATAATTGCTTGTCCGCCAAAAGCTAAAGCTCCAAATAAACATACAGTAATAATATTTACTGGAATAAATGGAATATAACCCATCAATAAGAATAGCAAGTATCCTAAAGTAATAATAATCATGCCAAATTTAAAAAGTTGTGAACGTTTAAATCTTTTTGCTAGTTGAGCATAGAAACTTTGGATTATAATAGTTACCGCTCCGAAAGTAGCAATGAATATTAACACTAAATTACCATCATATCCTAACTCGATATAAAAGAAATTATATCCGAGTGCAACTAAAATTCCGCTACCTACTGTATAGATTAATAGAGATAAAGTAACCCATAATAACTGATCGTTATTTTTTATCGCTAAAAACATTTGTTTTAATGATACTTTATCTTCTTCATGAGGATTAATGTTTCTTGGTTCTTTAACCCCAATCAGTGTTAGTGCTGTACAAATCAAAAAGAAAGCAACGAAAGTTATGGAGATTATTCTATAACCAGCTACCGCGTTACCTACGGTAAATAGAGTAACAATTGCATTGGCTGCAAAGGCACCTACCGCGGCGAAAACAACAACCATTGAAGCGATTTGATCACGCTTCTTTTTTGTTCTTGAAAGATTAGGAAGCAATGACCAATAAGGGATATCATTAAGCGTCCAGGCTATCTCCCAAACAAAATATATTACCGCAAAGAAAATAACAAAAGCAGTTCCAGACGGTCTTAGATTAAACATTAATAAAACGGTAATACTTGTTAAAACTGCACCGGCTAAAATCCATGGTTTATATTTTCCATACTTTGTTTTAGTATTCTCAACAATACTACCCATGATCGGATCATTAATACCATCCCAAATTCTTCCTAATATAAGAATAATTGAGATTGCCGAAAACTGACCAGCAGTTAATCCGAGTCCAGAAAACTGAATGTAAATCATTAAAAAAGATGCAACTAAAGTATACATCATATCTCGACCTATACCACTTATGCTATAAGTCCATTTGTTTCGTTTATATATTCTTTCTTCTAGAATTTCTATTTCGCTCATTATATCCTCCTATAATTTTCATAAAATAATTATACCAGTTTTTATTAATTTAAAAACACACTATTAGTATTTTTTATGAAATATAGTATAATATCTTTTTAGAGGTGTAATTATGGAAACTATTAAAAATTATGATGAATTTCTAAATATAATTAAATCTGATATTGTTGTAGTGATAGCTAAGACAAAAACTTGTGTTGTCTGTAAACCATTATCAGAAAAACTGAGAATTTTCATGGAAGATTATCCTACAATTCCTGCTTATCAAGTTTACCTAGAAGATGTAGAGTTGTTTCAAGGACAACAATTAGTGTTTACTGTACCTACGATTTTAGTATTTAGTCAAAGCAAAGAAATATTAAGAGAATCTCGATTCATCGATTTTGAAAAAATAAGAAGGTTATTCGATTTGTATTTAAACTAACAATAAGAAGGTATACAGATGATTTTAAGTTTAGGATTAATTATTTTATTAGGTTTATCATTAAATGCTATTATGAATAAAATAAAGGTACCTAGTTTAATTGGTTATATGATAACCGGTATTATTTTAGGTCCTTTTGTTTTAGATTTAATTGATCCGACCATCTTAGCGATATCAGCTGATTTAAGGAAAATTGCGCTTATAGTTATTTTATTAAGAGCTGGCCTAACTCTTGACATTAAAGATCTTAAAATCGTTGGTCGAGGCGCAATACTACTAAGCTTCTTACCTGCAACATTTGAGATTATCGCAATTGCATTTCTTTCTCAATGGATGTTTTCAATTACTTTGATTGAAGGATTTATTCTTGGTAGTGTTGTAGCAGCTGTTTCACCAGCGGTTGTGGTGCCAAGAATGATTGACTTAATCAATAAGAAATTAGGTACAAAAAAGAGTATACCACAAATGGTTTTAGCTGGTAGCTCGATTGATGATATTTACGCTGTCGTTTTGTTTACCTTGTTTGTGCAAATTCAACAATCGAATATCATTGATTTTAAAAGTATAATCTTTTTCCCGCTATCAATAATTTTAGGAGTAGTTGCTGGAATCGTGGTTGGATTTGCTTTAGTGAAAATCTTTAAGAAGTTTCATATGCGTGATACTATTAAAGTTCTTATCATCTTTGGTGTAGCTTTTCTATTTGATTTTCTAGAATCTACCCTAAAGGAAATCATCCCTTTTTCATCACTCATTGCAGTAATTGTCTTAGGTTTAACGACTCTTAAACTCTATCCAATTCTAGCTGATAGGTTAACTTCAAAATTCTCAAAAATATGGGTATTTTCCGAAATGATGTTGTTTGTACTAATTGGTTCATTAGTAGATATAAGCGTTATAAAAGACGTAGGATTAAACTTTGTATTACTATTAGTTTTGGCCATATTTATTAGATTTGTTGCAGTGATGATTTCAACAACCAAAATCAATCTTAACACGAAAGAAAGAGTTTTTGTTTTCTTTTCATATTTACCGAAGGCTACAGTTCAAGCAGCTATTGGTGCCATTCCTTTTTCATTAGGAATGCCTGCTGGAGAGATTATTTTGGGAGTATCTGTTCTATCAATATTCTTGACTGCACCGATTGGTGCTATCCTAATAGACCAAACACAAAATCTGCTTTTAGAAAAAGAAATAAGCGACTGATTATTCAGTCGCTTCTTTTTTTGGATTGAGTCCATAAAATTGATAATATATGGTTTCAATTCTACCGTTGTATAGTTTTCTTCTTCTATCTGCTGTTTTTCCAAATGTTTTTTCGAAGTCCTTATCAGAGGTAATGATATATGAAGACCAGGTTTTAAGTTTACCGATTTTTTCACCAATTAATTTATAAAGTTTATCTACTTCTTCTTTCTCAGATAATCTTTCACCATATGGGGGATTAGTTATCATAATTGAATAATCATCTTTTAATGATAAATCCTTAAAATCCTTTTGTTCAAATATTATACAATCTGAAACTCCAGCTTCATCAGCATTTTCAATAGCAGCGTTAACATTCTCTTCTAAAATATCATAACCATAAAGTAAAATTTCGCTATCATGATCGATAGCTTCATAAGCTTCACGTGTCGCTTCTCTAAAATCTTCTTCAGATACAATCGGCCATTGTTTAAAAGCAAACTCTCTTGCAAGGCCAGGAGCTATATTTCTACCAATCATAGCAGCTTCTATTAGAATTGTTCCAGAGCCGCAGAATGGATCAATTAAAACTCGGTCTTTATTCCAAAAACTTAATAACACTAAAGCTGAAGCTAGTGTTTCTTTTAATGGAGCCGTTACTGCAGATTGTCTGTAACCTCTTTTATGTAAGGCTACTCCTGAAGTATCGATGGTTAGAGTTGCGATATCTTTGAGAATTGATACTTTAACATTATATAAACCTTCATTTTCAGGGAACCAATTTATTTTATACTTTGATTTTAGATTTTCTACTATAGCTTTCTTAACAATTGCTTGAGAATCAGATATGGAAAAAAGTGTTGATTTTACTGATTGTCCATCCACTGGAAACCTTCCGTTTTTGGGGATAAATTCACTCCAATCAATCGCTTTTGTTTTATCAAATAGTTCATCAAAAGTAACGGCTTTAAACTCACTTACTTTTAATAGCACTCTATCGGCACATCTTAACCAAATGTTTGCTCTTACTATATCTTTCCCATCACCTAAAAAAGTAACTTTACCATTTTCAGTAGCTATTACTTCTAAACCTAGGTCCAAAATTTCTCTTTTTACAATTGCTTCTAAGCCAAATGTGGTAGTGGCAATAAGCTCATATTTCTTCATATAAATCAACTCTTTTCTCTTAAACTATTATATCAAATATAGTTTTTTATAACAACAAATCTATTAAACTAGAAAAAACCCTTTATCAATTGATAAAAGGTTTATTTTCTATTCAAATTCAACAATTAAATTTACTTGTGCTGATCTAGCTACAAGTTCATGTATAGAACAATACTTTGTTCCTAACTCAGCGGCTTTTTCAAGTTTTTCTTTATCATTAGGATTTTTGATTGTCAGTTTCATGTCTACT
Source organism: Tenericutes bacterium HGW-Tenericutes-5 (assembly GCA_002839125.1). Taxonomy (GTDB): domain Bacteria; phylum Bacillota_I; class Bacilli_A; order Izemoplasmatales; family Hujiaoplasmataceae; genus UBA2289. The sequence continues at coordinate 495 of PGXI01000011.1, read as the reverse complement.
ACTTCAATGATTTTTGAATCTGGATTATTTTTTGAACCCGTAACTTCAATTTTTGCACTTTCAAATTCTAAACGCATTTTTAAAGCAATCGATAAGAAAGTCGCATAGAAACAAGAACCAATTGCTCCAAAAAATAAATGGTAAGGATAAAGCCCATCATCTTGATCACCAAGCTTAGCTACACCTGTTGGAGAGAATAATTCTCCTTTGAAATCCATATCCCATTTTAATACTACTCTATCATACGCCATTTAATTCACCTCATTAAAGATTATACTATAATTGATAAATAATTACTATTATTTAATCTGATTTTGTCACTAGGAAATTTTCGACATTTGGGTGTTTATTTGTAAGCGCTTTAGTGTTATAATTTATATAGGTATTTTTTTTTGTAAAAATTATGATTTTATAAATTTTTGAGGAGGTTTTTTTATTGTGAGACAAAATTTTTACGGCCGTAGTTTATTAACTTTATTGGATTTTACCAAAGAA